>NCGL01000092.1 GCA_002256935.1 Bdellovibrio sp. 28-41-41 | reverse complement strand
TGTGAATCCTTTCAAAAGTTTCAATCTCTTAGCGATCAATTAGTCTATAGCCTAAGTAAATCAGCGAACATGAGGCGTATGCCGTCTTGGCGGTCGATCTGTCATAGCCCAATCTCGACAGTTACCCATGCTTTTTAAAGGTACATAAATATTTTATGCAGGACGCTAAGGCGATATTATTGCTTTAGAGCTCGATATCTATGATGATATGAGTTCTCAAAATCTACACGTTAAGGCAATAGGAGCACGTATATGAACAAAAACAGAAAACAAGAAATCGCGGACTTAGTAAAATCTGGTAAAACTGGAAAAGAAGCTTACGAGTCGACTAAAAAGAACGCAAAAGCTAAAACAACAAAAAAGAAAACGGCTAAGAAAGCCACTAAGAAAAAATAGGGGTCACATATGATAGTTGGAGTACCTAAAGAGATTAAAATTAGCGAAAACCGCGTTGGCATTACTGAAGCGGGCGTAAAGCAATTTGTAAAAGAAGGCCATACAGTCATCATCGAAAAAGATGCGGGTGTCGGTTCTTTAATCACTAACGAACAATTCGAAAAAGCAGGCGCTAAAATCATCGACACAAAAGCCGATGTTTACAAAAAAGCTGACATGATCATGAAAGTGAAAGAGCCACTTCCTGATGAATATGAATTAATGCGTGAGAATCAAATTCTTTACACATATCTTCACTTAGCTGCTGAACCAAAACTAACTAAAGTTCTTGCTGAACGAAAAGTAAAAGCTGTTGCTTACGAAACTATCGAATTAGCCGATCGTTCACTTCCATTGTTAAAGCCAATGTCAGAAGTTGCTGGTCGTATGGCGACTCAAATCGGCGCCTACTATTTACAACGTGATCACGGTGGTAAAGGTATCCTAATGGGTGGTGTTACTGGAGTAAAACCAGGTAAAGTAACAATCATCGGTGGTGGTGTTGTTGGAACTAACGCTGCGAAAATGGCGATGGGTCTTGGAGCTAACGTAACTATTCTTGATGTGGATACAGCTCGTTTAGAATACCTAGATGATATTTTCCAAGGTCGCGCACAAACACTTTTCTCGAATGTTAAAAACATCGAAGAGGCAGTTCGCGAATGCGATTTACTAATCGGCGGCGTTTTGATCACAGGTCAAAAAGCTCCTATGTTAGTAAGTAAAGAATTAGTTTCTCAAATGTCTAAAGGGTCTGTAGTTGTTGACGTTGCGGTTGACCAAGGTGGCTGTATCGAAACATGCCGTCCGACGTCTCATCAAAATCCAACGTTTGAAATCGATGGTGTTATCCATTATTGCGTTCCCAACATGCCAGGTGTTGTTCCAAGAACATCTACTTATGCATTGACGAACGTGACTTTGAAATACGGTTCTATGTTAGCTGCTATGGGCGTAGAAGACGCTGTAGCTAAAGACAAAGCTTTATTAAAAGGTCTGAATGTATACAACGGTTACGTTTGTTATGAGCCAGTAGCTCGTGACTTGCACATGGAATACCGTCCCTACAAAGTTTAATCTATTTTATATAGATTTTACTTTTTCCGTATATCTTAACGAAAGGCGCTCTATGAATAGTAGAGCGCCTTTTCTTTTTATGCAGATACGGGTCGTCCGATATCGATTGCGTTGAAAATATAAAAATAAAAAAAAGTACAAGATTACTCATGAGCCGTTCCTCTGCGGAATTGCAGTGTAAAGACGTGAAATAGACTCATCATTATCAGCAGATATATCCAAAAGTAAAAAATAGATAAGTCTAAGTTGTTTTTGCCGGGAATAATTGTCGTCCACTCATCTAAAAGTATAAACAAATTCAGATTCAATATATCGGTCGCATGAAACAGGGCGGGCGCCGTGAAAAGCTGCCCTAGCAGCATTAGCCCAGCCGATACCAATAGTGCTAGGCAGAACGGATAGAGCAAAACCATGCCTAAAATTAGATTCAGTGGATGCGGATAACCTTTTGAGAAGTTAAATGGAATTAGAAATATATAAATCAAAAGCATGGGTAGTACTATCTGCAGCGTGAGAGCTTTTTGTGGTAAAAGTTCTTGCGAAAAACATAAGGCGAGCGAAACGGAAAAACTGAGCCAGAAACTGAGTGACGTCCAAAGATCCGCAGATATTGCTAAGCACAGTAGTCCAGAGTAGAAACATAGCGATGGGCCACTGAATCGCAAACCCCGGTTCTTGGCCACAGAAACCAGTCCCAGCTGCATTAGGCAGCGCAGCCCTGGTGCCTGCAAACCTGTCATGAGGTAATAGATGCCCAGTAAGATAAATCGGAGCCAGCGCGGCCATGCTAGCCATTTTAATGCGGATTCAAGGAACAGGAAGTGGCCGCCGGACACTACGATGGCATGGTAGAGTCCACTTTTTTGGAGCGCGATTTTTTGCTGTGTTTGTGTGACCTTTTGACCACAAATAAATGAACGACTGAGATCATTTGCTGGGCGGTTATTAGTGTCTGTGGGTGTGAACCAGTTTAAGCAAATGCCGTGTAAGCTAGCGGAGATTGGTTTTAGTGGTTCCAACATGTGAATTTCGAATTGAATGCTTAAAAAAAGAACAAAAGGAAGAAGTAAGACCATGATTGGCCATGACATGCAAAGTAAGGCCGCCTTGTTTCTTGCCAGATTTTCAGGAAAAATACTAAAAACCTGTTACGCACAAAATTTCGGATTTCCTGTTTTTTGGGCAAATAAAAACTCTAAATTGTGTATGACTATAATTGCAGCAAATAGCTCAAATCCTTGAAAATACTATGGTCCAAGGTCTAGAACAATGAGTTGATAACATTTTTTGTGGATAACTTTTCTTGATGTCATTTTTGTTTACGTGTCATAATTCAGGTGTGTATTTGCGTAAGCTGGCCGGAGGGGTCTAAATGATTAGAAAAGCGTGTATAGTATTGGGTGTGTTCGGAGCTTTGAGCTCAATGGCTGTCGTAAATAAGACACGCACTAATAATTATGATGATTTAGTAAAAGAGCTTGAAGGCATCAAAGACTCAAAAACAGATTTAGAATACTACTCTGAAATTATCGCTGACTATCAATCTGGTAAATACAGAAATTTGTCGATCCGTCTTAGAGGTTTTTCTAAGAAGTTTCCTAAAAGTCCTTTCTTAGACAATGCTTATTATTTAGCCGGAAAGCTCGCTTTAGAAGAAAAGAATTACAAAGACTCGGTGTCTTACTTCCAACGCGTAATTTCAGAATTCCCAATAAGTAATAAGGTTGTTGCTGCTAAATTCGGCAAAGCTATGGCGTATCGAAATATGAATTTAAATAGTCAATCGCTAGCGGTGTTCAATGAGATTCGCCGTAAGCACCCACAATCTCCAGAATTTTTCCGTGCCGAAACTGAAATGAAATTAGTAAAATGATTTTAAAACGTGTTGTACTTTTAGTAGTTCTTTTAGTTAGTTTTGTTCTTCATGCTCAAGAAGGTGAATTAACCCTTGATCCGAATGACATACCATTAACGCCAGATCCGACATTGGATGTTCCAACGGATAGTACGAATACGATTCAAGTTCCCAATTTAGATAATGCGATTCCAGAACCCACGGCGCCTGCTCTGGATGCAGCACCAGACACGTTGACTCAACCAGTGGCTCCGCCTCAAGCTGCGCCGACGCCGGCCGCTCCGGCCCCACGAATTGAAGAATACAAACCGACGCCATCAAATTTAGAAGTAAAATCAGAATCAACGGCTGACAGTCAGAAAAAAGAAGAGCGATTTAGCCAAGATTATACTAAGTTTCACAAAAACAGTACGTCGGAACAAAACTGGGAAAAGGTTGTTGGAAAACGCACGTCTGATACCTACGTAGTTAACAAGGGTGATACTCTTTGGGATATTTCAGGAACACTGTTTGGTGATCCGTTCTATTGGCCCAAAGTTTGGTCTTTGAATCGAGACTTAATTTATAATCCCCATGTGATTTTTCCGGATATGAAAATCAAATTCTATCAAGGAAACTCAAAAGCACTGCCAACTTTGGCAACGGATAATTCGAAAACGACGACTCCTGTAGAAATAGGACAAACTTCAGAAGAGGCTCCAGTGACGCCGGCGGCTCCGGCGACTGAAGAGGTTCCAAAGAGCGCCCGTATCGGTCATGGTGGTCGGAAGTTGCCTAAGTATTTTAAAGACACGGCTGTTTCTATTGAAAGAGATATTGAAGTTCAAATTGAAGAGCGCAAAGCAGCTCCTATTGAAGCAAGAATCACTCAAGAATTTTATATAGCAGAGCAACCGATTGTGCCTGTGGGGCAGGTTGTCGAAATTCATAATGACTATGGCTCGGCGGGTGATGGAATTTATGTTTTTATTAAATTTGATAGTCAACCTGAGGGAACGTACACAATCCTAAAACCAGGTAAGGCTATACGTCCGTCATCTAAAGAAATTGCTTACGATGTGCAAATTTACGAGACTGAAGGGGAAGTAAAAGTTTTTGGCAAAGTAAACACCGAGGGAAAATGAAATCATTTAAGATTTCAGATTCTGATAAAGAAACAACGGCTAGCAAAGGTAGAATCATTGGAAACTTAAGTGACTACGGAACTGTTGGGCAAGGTAGTTTTGTTGTGATCAATCAAGGATCGCAAACAGGGTATCAACCTAATATGTCTCTTCCTATTTTTGAAGAGCTAGAAGTTCGCAATCGCACCACGTTGAAATCATTCGTAAAAGAAAACCCTCAACGTATCGGATCTGTAACGATCGTGGATGCAACGGCTAATTTTTCTGTCGGGTATATTACTAAAGTTGTCGATGCTATTGCCGTTAACGATATCGTGGCTGCAGCTGAAGGTGGCGAATTTAATCCGCAATCGGTTCATGCCGACAGCAGCGGTGGCGATGAACTAGATTCGACTCCGTCAACAGAATCAACTCCGGCAGCCGAAGAAGCACCTATTGAAGAATTTTAATTCGACCAGCGATTTCTAGTAACCTTAAAACAAATACTAAATTTGGCATCAGTTATGCTAACCAGCTTAACTGATGTCACCACTATACCCTTTCTTATTTTTTCTCGCGAAACATGAATTGTTCTTTCGCTATCAAGATCGAATTTTAGATATCTTGGATCAAATCAAAACAAATAACTCTGAGTTGATTGAAAAAGAGATCGAAAAATTGAATCCCCATCTTGTGCTGGCGACGTTAGCGCTTATGCAAACGGAACCTGCGCCCTTTGATGATCAGCAAGTTTGTCGCTTGCGATATGGCGAAGCCAGTTACCCCGAAGAATTTAAACTTCTGACTGATCCGCCCTTGGTATTTAGTTATTTAGGCCAGCCAATATGGGTGCAAGAGAAAATTGCGATCGTGGGCAGTCGCCACCCATCACAGAAAACATTGTGGTGGCTAAGAAAAGAATTAGGTACGTTGTTATCTAAATACAATTTAGTATCTGTGAGTGGTGGCGCAATTGGTGTTGATCAGTTAGCTCATCAAGCCAGTGTTGATCTTAAGATGCCAACGATTGCGATTTTGCCTTCTGGTATTAGAAACATATATCCAAAAAATTTTTCTTCTTTAAGCGATGAAATCTTAAAAAACGGTGGCTGTGTATTAAGTGAATTTCAAGACCAGTTGTCGGTACGCAAGCATCATTTCAGTCACCGAAATCGATTAATTGCTGCGTTAGGTAAGGTGTCTATTATTGTAGAAGCGCGTGAGAAGAGTGGTACGTCGATTACGGCCCATCGGGCGCTAGAGCTGGGGAAAGATTTGTTTGTCGTTCCTGGGCATCCACTGGATGAAAGCTTCCATGGTAGTTTGCAATTGCTGAAAATGGGAGCACACATCATGACCGAGTCGGCTGACCTCAGCTATTGGTTATAGTAGAAATAAATATTTGCATAAAAAAAAGGCGCTGGCTCAGTCAGTCGATGTTGATCAGATCGGATCTGGCAAGCTAACCTGTTGGTTTGCCAAAAAAATAAGCCAACTTAGAAAAAAAATTAAAAACTATTAAAAAAGTCTTTGATAAATTTTAACAGATTCGCTTTAATTAATGTTAAGGGAGGGGCGATGTCGTCACGGACGACGGTCGTGGTAAGGAAGCTACTGCATCGCTCTATTTTACCTTGTTCCTAAAGTCGACTATCTGACTTGTTTTCTCATCAAATATAAACTGTAAATACCAAAAATAACATTCGGTGTCCAAATCGCGATAGGTGCTGGCAGCACGTTCGAGCGGGCGATCCCTTCAAAGGTTACATACAAAATCCAGTAGATAATAATCACGATGATTGAAAGGACAAAACCACTGGTTTTCTGCTCACGGCGATTGGCTTCGATACCTAAACCAACACCCACAAGGGCAAATACAAAGCATAGAATCGTAATAGCCCATCGTTTGTGAAACTCTATAACGAAGATATTTCGATCTTCTTTGCGTTGCATCTCGTCGTTTTTAAGATGGTAGAGATCGTTTAGAGTCATCGATTGTGGAGACTTTTCTTTGTACTCGTTTTTGACCGGATCAATTAACTGAAGATCGTAGGTAGAGAATTTGATTTTCGTATGGCTTTCGCCACCACGATGAATATCGCCATTTTCTAAACGTAACAAAACGCGATGGCCGGGATTACTTGGATCCGGAATAATTTCGCCTTGCTTGGCAATGATCGTGATCGGTTTATCGGTGTCACGTTCATTGTAGATGAAGAGATTTTTTAAAACACCCGTGTTGGTGTCGACTTCATTCGCATAAACAACCAAATCAAAAAAACCCTCAGAGAATGTACCGGCTTTGACAGTGGCTGACGCTTTCGTGTTGCCCAGTTTAGTGAAAAGAACTTCGAATTGTCGATTGCCCCAGGGAGCGAGCTCAAACGAGGTTTGCCCAGACACGATAGAAACCACGAACGCTAATATAAGTGCAGGTGCCATGATCGTTTTCATCGACAAACCACTGGCTTTCATAGCAATGATTTCAGAATCTTGGCTCAAACGACCATACGTAATCAAAATGGAAAACAATAAGCTCATGGGAAATAAAATCGGCAGCATCGAAATGCAAATGTACATCACGATCTCGCTCAGAGTTTGTGTTTCTACACCGTGCACGAGTGCGAACTCAGTCAATCGCAGAACCTGAAACATAAGGATAACAAAGATAAACACGAGCAATCCCAGAAGAAAGCTAGGTACCATCTCGAAAAAGATATACTGAACTGCTTTTTTACCTCTAATTACTGGCATAGACCATTGTCTCACTCGCTGAGGTTCTTTCAAGAGAACCGTTGAATACCTAAAACCTCACTAATATTATAAACTTAATGAGTAAAATACTGCTTGTCTACGACGATTTTGCTGAGCTAAACGCGACTGAACTCTCTTTGAAGAAAAGCGGCTTTGACGTCATCGGCTTGACCAATGAATACACTGTAAAAGATCAGATAGTTACATTTAATCCTGATATTCTAGTGGGCTTTGGAAATTCTCAGCGTGTGGGTTCACTTAGCGTTGGTAAAAAAATTAAAGACATGAATCGCTGGACGGGAAAATCAGTTTTAATTTTTCCGAAAGGTTATGAATTAGCTGCCGACGAGCTGATTCGCATGCGTATGGATATGTTGCTGGAATCGCCTATCTCGGTCATTCGGCTGATTCAAATTATTTGTAAGCTTTTAAAATTAGATGAAAAATCAGTGATAGAAAAATTGGCGAAGTCGTTCGCAAAAGATCGTCATGATGATTTAGCATTTTCGTCATACGATTCAGACACCGTAAAAGTAATTCAACATATTCAAGGCGAGTTAGAAAAATTCGGTTCAGAAAAATCGCAAAGTGTAGCGATCCCAGAAGAGGAACCACCTCGAGTCGCAAAGAAAAGTTTTTTCGAAGATGAATCGGAAGCTCCCGCTGTTGAAGCTAAATCAGACGATCCGTTTGCGGCACTGATAAATGAATTAAAAGGAGAATCTAATACTGAGCCGAACGAAGTCCCTAGAAGCGAAGTCCCTAAAAAGGCGGAAGCGAAACCGGATGTCTCTGAGGCAGCTGTTATCCTGCCGGACGATGAAGTTTTAGATTTCAATGTTGTCGGGCAGCAAATCAAAGACGAGATCGCCCAAACTGCCTCGGAACTCAGCGATAAGGTAAAAAAATACACGCAGATGACGGCGGAATTACACCTCTACCCAGAATCAACGATCAAAAAAGTTAAAGCTAAAAAGCAGTTGAACGATTTGAAAAAAGGCTGGAGTGTTGATGAGTTAGAAGAGCAAGATAAAGCCCGCCGAGAGTTCGTTACAGCGCTTATGAAATCGGATAAAGTCTAAATCTGAAGAATTTGCACCGTTTTGAGCCAGTTTATTGGGCAAAGTATCTGCGCTGGCTTCCAAATTCCAAATATAGACAATGTCCTTATAAAGGATTATTGTTGAGCTATCGGAGGATGAATCTATGGGTTCAACTACAAATGCAGTAACTGACAGCTCTTTTGAAACAGATGTTCTAAACTCAAACACACCAGTATTGGTAGATTTTTGGGCCGAGTGGTGTGGACCATGTCGTGCTTTAGGACCTAAGCTTGAAGAGATCGCGGGCGAGATGGCTGGCAAAATCAAAGTTGTCAAATTGAACGTGGACGAAAATCAAGAAACGCCGTCAAAGTATGGCATTCGCGGGATTCCTGCGATGTTGCTTTTTAAAGGTGGATCACAAGTAGGACAGTTGGTTGGTAATCAGCCAAAAGATTCTATTCTAGATTTCTTAAA
This sequence comes from Bdellovibrio sp. 28-41-41, assembly GCA_002256935.1. Taxonomy (GTDB): domain Bacteria; phylum Bdellovibrionota; class Bdellovibrionia; order Bdellovibrionales; family Bdellovibrionaceae; genus UBA2316. Next base: position 22,217 of record NCGL01000092.1, on the reverse strand, counting down.
CAGAAATATCGTCTAGTAAATGAACTTCAAATGAAGTTTTACAGCAAGCTTGATCATATCACACAGAAAAATAAATCATTTCTGTGTGTTGGTTTAGATCCCGATTTGAAGTCTTTGCCCGAAGTTCTTTCGGGTAAAAAAAATCCTTTTTTCGAATTTAATCGAGCTATCATTGATGCCACTGCGGATTTAGTTTGCGCCTACAAACCGCAAAATGCCTATTACGTGGCCGAAGGTTTTGAGCGCGATTTAGAAATGACCTTTGAATATCTGAACGACAAATACTCAAACGTTGTAAGTATTTTAGATTCTAAGCGTGGCGATATAGACTCCACAGCCAAGCAGTATGCGCGTGAATCGTTCGATCGTTATCGTGCAGACAGTGTGACGTTAAATGCTTATATGGGCAAAGACGTAATCACGCCATTTTTAGAATATGAAAACAAAGGGTTGTTCTTGTTGTGCAAAACATCTAATCCGCATGGCGGCGATTTTCAGGATCTACGTGTAAAGAATGGTGACGCGGATGAACCTCTGTATCAGCATCTTGCTCGCAAAGTATCTAAAGAGTGGAATCAGAAAAGTAACTTAGGTTTAGTGGTTGGTGGTACCTACATCGATGCACTCAAACAGATACGACAAATGGATACGAACTTGCCATTATTGATTCCTGGTCTAGGTGCTCAAGGCGGAGATTTGAATCAGATTTTAGATACTGCTAGACATTTGAAAAATAAACGCATCATTGTGACCGCCTCTCGTTCGATCATCTACGCCAGTAAGGGTGCGGATTTCGCGTCCATGGCTCGACAAAAGGCGCTGGACTATCACAAGGTCATGAAGACTTTTTTTTAGACTTATCCAAACAAACAGATCTGTTAAAATAAAAGAATGGAAGCCGTTCGCTGCCGTCACTTTAATGGTTACAAACCATGCACTAAAAATTCATCATGCGATGAGCAATGTCATAGTTATTCTTCTGTGGATAAAGCGATTTTAGTTATTCATTTAGGTGCCATGGGCAGTGTCGTGAGATCGACGGCCTTGCTTAGAAAAATCAAACAGCAAAATCCAAATAGTTATGTGGTTTGGTTAACAGAGAGACCAAGTCATGAGATCTTAAAACATCATCCCGCTATAGATAAAATTCTGGAGATGAACTTTGAATCGCTTTTGAGTCTTAAAGCGTTTGAATTTGAAACTGTATATGCATTGGACAAAGATTTGAAGACAGCCGGTTTGTTGCCGTTTTTGAACGCCAAAACTGTTAAAGGTTTTTCCGCTAATCCTGTGACGGGCAGTATTCAGCCGATAGATAAAGATGCTACAGAGTTATGGAGTATCGGACTTTCTAATCAGAAAAAATTTTTTGAAAATACGAAATCTGAAATTCAACTATTGTTTGAAACCTGCGGTTTTGAGTTTTCGAAACAAAAATATTGGTTGGCGTTATCAGAGCCGGAGTTGCAGGGCAGTCGGCAGCGCCGTCGGCAATGGTTAGGAACCAAAAAATGTCTTATCGGAATAAATACCGGGTGCGGGAATGTTATCACGTATAAAAAAATGTCGACAACGTCACAAATAAGACTCATTGATCAAATTAAAAAGGAAATGCCTGAGGCTCAGATTGTTTTACTGGGCGGAAAAGATGAAACGTTGATCAATGATGAAATACACAAACATCATCCCGATGTGATTTTATCAGATACTCAGAGAGGATTACGGGACGGCTTGCAAAGTATCTTTGCTGTCGACGTGTTAATCAGCGGTGATTCGTTTGCTATGCATGCCGGCATTGCCTTTGGTAAATACACATTAGCTTGGTTTGGACCGACGTGCGCGCACGAAGTAGAGTTTTACGGTAATGGCGCGGCTATTAAATCTGACTTTGCCTGCAGTCCTTGCTGGAAGAGAGATTGTAGTAAGGAAAGAATGTGCTATGATTATCCCGATACAGAACAGTTTGTGACCCATTTATTAGAATGGCAGCAGGCTCAAAAGGAACCTTTTTATAGAGAAACAGCGGAAAAACGTATTGTTGTTATCAACACAGCTTTTTTAGGTGATTTGGTTTTAACCATTCCGTTTCTAGTTTTGCTACGACAAAAATTCTCTCACGCAAAAATCGGATTAGTTTGCAAAAATGGCATCGGTGATTTTTTTTTAAAATTGAATTTGGTCGATGAAATTTTTGAGGTGCAAAAAGGTTCTGGCGATGCCTACGCCATGGTGGCTGTTGAGGTTAACAAGCAACCCGTGGATTACCTGTTTTGTATCCATCGATCGTTTCGCAGTTATTTATTGTCTTTAAGAATCAAAGCACAATATCGATTTGGGTATAAACTTGGCTTCAATCTATTTGGTTTTAACAAGAAAGTCGTTCGCAATCTAAATATTCCTGAACCACTTCGAATTTTGCAGTTGTTAGCGCTGGCCGACGGCGCGTTTGCTGATTTTTTTGAGACCGAATCTAAATATCACAACTACAATGAAAAACTGAACACTCAACATATGGTGGAAGTGCCCCGATGGGCGCACTTTCCGCATGTTTCGTTGCCTTCGGACGAGGATCAATTAAAGCCCGAGATTAAATCGATACTAGGTCAACTACCTAAAGGTAGTAAACGCCTGGCTATTTTTCCTGGTAGCGTTTGGAATACTAAACGCTGGCCTGTGGAACGCTTTGCTTCGCTTGCTGAGCAATTGGTGAAGCGTGGACACTCGGTCATCTTGATGGGTGGTCCGGGTGAAGAAGTCTATGGTGATGCAATTGAGAGAAAACTTGGTGCGACAACAGGCGTGGTGAATTTAATCGGTAAGTCGTCTGTGTGGGAATCGATATTGGTTTTGCATCAATGCGAGCTAGTTGTCGCGAATGATAGTGCATCGGCGCATTTGGCGGCCTTGCTAGGAAAGAAAATTCTAGTGTTTTTTGGTCCAACGGTTCTAAGTTTTGGATATCGACCTTGGGGCAACCATGTCTATGTTTTAGAGAACACTTTGCTGAGCTGTCGTCCGTGCGGGTCACACGGGCATAATGAATGTCCGATCAAAACTCATGTTTGCATGACTTCAATTGGTGCGGACTCCGCTTTTAAAAAAGTGGAATCCATTTTAGGCTAATAAAATTACTGTTCGCGGAAGATATGCGTGCCCGGTGGCGATACTTTCCAGCCTTGCATTTGAATCAAATCATTCAAATAGTCTGGTGAATCACTTGTAACCGACGCATTTCCTGGGTGCTTCCATTTTTGAGTCAGGTAGTACTTGAAACGTTTGTAGTCTTGGTTTCCGCGAATCATGATCGTGAATGATTTATTTTTCTCGTCATTCGGATCTTGAATTTCGTTTCTAGATTGAGGCTGCGTTACCCAGTAGTATTGCTCTTGGAAAGTAAACGGCTGAGTACTTTTCGCCGTCTGGCAGACCAGCATGCCTTTTTGAGTCAAAGTCACTTTCTCTTCTACTGACACATTCGATTTGAAGAATTGCGTGTAGTCAATTTCGCCATCCCACAGTTTCAAGAACCATACTTTGCTAGATGGTTGGAACAAGCGTGAATTTGGTTTGATCGAAATACAGTACTGATAGTCCGCTGATTTAATTTTAAAGCGACTTTCCGTTACGGATAGACTTGATCCCTCGCTTAAACCAATTGAATTCGAATCCGATTTTGAAGTCGATCGGCTAAAATCCATTGATGAGTAGAGTTCCGCGCCTACGGATGCAAATTTACCTAGCTCTGCACCAGCACCGGCTTTAGCGCCGATGCCCATCGAGTTCGTGAAGCTTTCACTGTACGAAGTGCTGACTGAAAACGAGGTTCCTAAGCTAATTTCTTTTTCTGCGCCAGCGCCTACGTACTCTGAGCTGGCGACTGATTTGATAAAGAACACGTGATCAAAATCAAAGAACGCTTTGATGTTGCTACTTGCAGCGCTGTTGCACGCGCGACTCAATAGCATTTCGCCTAAGTTCAATTTACCTTTCCAGTAAGTTCCAAACCAATATTTGCATAGTTTTTCAGCCGCGTTTTTGTCAAAAATCGCTTTGTGTGCTTTTAACGAGTTTTGAATAGCGTCACCAAATGGCAGGCTTCCAATTCTCAGATCATCTGTTAAGTTGAATTTGTTTAATGCCGCATACGTTTGTGCGTTCGCGCGTTTAGAACCGTCATCTATTTTTTTCTGACTTTTCGCTTTGAAATCAGCTACTAATCTATTGAAATCGAATTCCACTGTTTTATTAGTAGTCTCGATTTGAATGTGTTTAGTGTATTCAGAACCCGAGTAAGAACGTAGAGTTTTGTGGGTTTCGCCGTTCATTACGATATCTTCAAAGAAGATAGGGTAAACTAACGATGTCTCGTAGTTAATGATATCTTCAATTTTCTCGTTAGGGTTTTTAAGCTTAACGCTGTAATCAGTATCTGCTATCACTTTATCGTTCTTAACGGCTAGCAGTTGTAAGAAGATCGTATTGCGAGTTAGGAACAAACGGTGGTCAAGTAATCGGAATGGGAATTCAGCGTAGACTTTGCCTTGTCTCAGCATAACGGGAACATCTTCTTGAGCAATAACAGCAGGCTTTTCATCCATGTTTTTATTTTTTGTTAATAGTATTCTCAGCAAGTAAGGACCGTCGATCAGTACATCTGGTGAATTGTCGAAATCATGCTTCAAATCACTGGGAACTTTGACTTTAGGGTGAAGTTCAATACCTAGTTTCTTGGGAGCATTAAACTCTAACAATGAATTGATCGCGTTATTGTAATCCATCACATGGGTCTTGATACTAAGATTCTCTAAAACGACCTCTGACCGTTTTGGATTTTCAGTATCACATGATGTGCTCATTACTTGCGGCTTGTCGATTTCGGCCTCGTCTTTACCGGCGAAATATTCATCCCAAGGATTGATATAATAGTAACGTTTGATTTTTAAATTATAGTCGGGGTTTTCGATGATGACATAACCTTTGTAGTATTTGCGGCAGGCATAAATGTCATATTCGATTTCATCTGTCCAGTACACGCAACCGTTGATGTTACTGATAGTTAGCTTTTTCTCTTCGCCTGGAGCGCTTTCGTTTGTGCTGAACCCACGAACTTTAAAGTTTTGGAAGGCTAATGGTCCGCCAAGTAAATTGTTGTTGAAGCAAATATGTACTGGGTACGTGACCGTACGTTTATGATTTAACTGCTGAATACCTTTAACCGGAGACGAAATTTCAAGCATTCCCCAAGCAATCGTAGAGTCCGCTTTGCCAGAACGACCAGCTGATGTTTTCTCGTCCACCTCATCATCTGTTTTGGATAATTTTGTGTCTGACATATACGTTTTATTTAAAGGCAATTGAGTTTCAATTTCTTTAAACGACGCATCGCTAGGGGAAACTTTAAGAAACGTTGTGGCACGGATATTTCGGAAGTCACCAATGGGGAATACACCAGCGAATGGTTTTAAATTCGGAACCGATTTGCTTGGCTCGATATAAAGACGTAAGTATAGGCTACCACGTGAGGGCGGTCCGCCTTTAAAATTAAGTATCTTTGTAAACGATAAAATACCTTTTTTCATTTTTTCATCTTTGAAATTGCCGCTAGCCAAAACTTCAAATGTATTTTTTTCGAATTCACCGCCAACGAAGTAACGGTGAATGATTTCGATTCGGCCAGAGAACACGCCGTATTTTAACGAGTAGCTAGAATCATCGCCACTTGTTTTTTTAGTTTTGATGATTGGGTTAACGTTGAAATCATAGCGTAATTGGTATCTGTTTTTCTCGGCATCACCCATTTTTTCGTCGTTGACGAACATACGACCGTCTTCGACCCAAAGATCGTAGGCTTGTTTCTGAGACTTTCCAGATAGTTTCGCGGCTACGGCTTCCGCATCCACTAAAGGTTCAACTTTAGTTTTCGATAAATCAATAGCGTTATGGTAATTCTCTGTATCCCATGGATTGATAGCGTAAGACACTTGGTAAGAACCAGAATGTAAGCCTTTTGATTTTATTTTTCTATCATACTTAATGAAAACGGGATCAGTTAAGTATTCAAACGCAATTTTTTCGTTCCAAGTTAGGCAGCCAGTAGCATCTGTTTTGACTTCTTGATTTAATTCTTCAATTAAGAATGGGTGGTTTAATACGGCTTTGCTATGGCGCAAGTCACGGATACATACCTTCATCATATAGGTACGTTCTTTTGGTAATGAGATTTCTTCGTGAAGCGATTCACTAACTAGGCTTCCCGTTACTTCATCGGCATAGAATGAACCTTGAGCGTCGCCTCCGTCGGTACGCTTTTGCGTATCGGGCAGATTACACCCTGCCAGAAATAGGATAGATGCCAGTGATAGAAAGGCTATCTTAAAGAGCAACATTCAAAACCTCGAAGCGTAAGAAGTATATTTTTTCATCAGATTGAGCTGGATTTTCGACAATGAGTTTTGCGTCACTAAAATAGAAAGTGACTCGAAAGTTTTGTTTTACATTTTTCCAAGAAGCTATGAATTCATACCCCATATGGTTGGTTGCGAAATAGTCTGTATTGGAATAAGCTCCAACGGTAGCATCGGATTCAATCCTATAAGTATATCCAGATAATTCGATATCATGATTTCCAAGGACTGTGTAACCAGCGCCGCCACCAGCTCGGTAGGCTTGATTGATACCTTTTGGAGCGCCCTGATTTTCTAAGAAAGAACCAGCACCTAGTAGATAAGCCGCTTTGTAAACACGGCGTTTGAAACTTAGGTCTGTGTCCAAACCTTGATATTCATATTTAAACCCGCGCTCAGTATCTGAAATACGATTGTCTGCGGACGTGTTACCCGCAATCACACTGGCTGTCGAGACACTCGTCGGCAATTGAGAAAACTTGAAATAGTTAGCTTTCGCTTGAACTATATTTTTATCGCCCTTTTCCCAGGCCGAAGTTAGTCCTACTGAATTTAACATCGGCGATGATTCTTTTTCGCTTTGATCTGAAATCGCCGATCTAGAGTTCGGAATTGCTGTTTGTCCTTGAATGCCAAATGTCCATGGTCCGTTGGTAATACTTTGCTTTGCTTGTCCGCCCATGAAGGCCATTTGGTCATCAACAAGTAATAACGAGAACACTTCATGCTGGTCGAAAATGCCAGCAGCTAAGTAGCTTTCTTTCATCCACTGGTAGTAAGCGGCCGCATGCTGGATGCTTAAACGATTTTCTAATGATTCCGCGCCATCCACGCTTTGTACGGTGCCAGAATGTAAACGCGCGATTGGATTTAGTTTTAAGTAAATCGATGGGTTTACAAAATATTTTAAGTTGTAGTTTAATTTAAATTGAAGCACGTCGAGTTTAGTAAATTGACTCTCGTAACTTGTGGCGCGAAGGCCTAAGCGTAAGCTAGATTCATTGGCAGGCTTAACAAAGGCACCTGACGGCATACTGGCCGTTGAGGTATTAATTTTAGACATAGGTTCTTTACGAGTTTTGCTTTTAGAATCAAAACCCCAGCTATCTGAGAACAGCAGCAGTATAGAGAAGATGAACAAATAGTTTCTCATACCTGCTAAATATGCAAAGCTAGGGCCTTTTACGCGTATTGTAGCATTTTATAGCCCGCTAAATGGCTCAGTTTTACATCCAGTGACAATTTAGGTAGACAAATTAGGGTGCCAGGCTACTTTTCCGGACACAGCGCTTACGGAAAAGTAGCCTGGCACCCTAATTTTTGGTCGTCTCGGAATGAGTCACTTATTTGGGAACTTGGATTTCGTTGAACGTGCGCTGAGTAGAATTTTGTCGATCGGACATCAAATCCGCCAGAGAATCCTTTTGCAGAGCGCGTTCCCTGTCGGTGATTTTGCCATGAGTTTCTAATAATAGCTCTAACTGGGCCGAATCCTTGAGTGGTTGAACCCACGTGCTGGAGTGACCCGCCATTTGGATTTGACTAAATTCAATCGCTTCACGGTTGTTCGTGTGAAACGGCCCAACGCATACGGGTTTGAAGAAGCTTAATGGTTCCATTACCGAGTGAACTTTGGATTTAAATGAGCCGCCGACAAATGCTAAATGCGCCCATGTATACAGATGAAATAAAAATCCGTATTGATCAACGATCAGCACATCCCACTCAGCAAGCTCGCTCTCTGTGTGGTTCTTAATTTTCGAGAAGAGAATTGATTTAAGGTTGTTTTTCAAGCAAAAGTCTTCAATGCGAGCAAGTGTGGCATCGTTCACTTCATGTGGGGCGATCACTAAATTCCAAGTTGATTTCAGTTTTGCAAATGCGGGCAATAGAATCGCTTCATCTTCAGGCCATGTTGAGCCGGCAACAAAAACTTTTTTTCCCGTTACTAATTTTGGTAAATCTTTTTTTGTATTTTGTTTTTTGAAGAAAACTTGGTCGTAGCGGGTGTCACCCAAGGTAAGAATAGGAATGTTAACTCCGATAAACTCAAAATTTTTCTTATCTGCATCCGTGACCGTCATAATTTTATTCAAATTATTTAATGAAGAGCGAGTCAGAGAGTTTAGTACATGGCCTTTATGTGCGCTGGATTCAGAAAATGTCGCTGAAAATAAATACGTCGGAGTTCCTCGTTGCTTTAGCTGAAGGCTGATTTCAGGCCATACATCCGTGCGAGCGAATAGAAATATTTTAAAGTTAAATTTATTCAAGAATCGATTCACGAGCCAAAATAAATCGATCGGTGCCGGGCCGACGGCATCAACATCGGGCTGATTCATCACGGCTTTGAGTAGCGATGTTGACGATAGAGTCACGACGATATTGTGTCCCGGATACGCCTCTTTGATTTTTCGAATAATCGGATAGGCGTATTCAATTTCGCCACTGGCCGCATGGACGCCAATTGAACGGTGATCGGGAGTGAATGTTGTTCGATAGTGAAATTCATTTTTTAATCGAAAGCGAATATTTTCAAACAACTTACTACTGAGGTTTAGCAAAGAGAAAACGCGCGCTAATGCATAAAGTAGCGGAAGAAGGATAAAGCGATAAAAATTAAAAACTATCGAGTCCATTTCAACAATTCATTTGCGACAGTGGATGGTTTGATATCAACAAGGCATTGATGATGAATCGGATTTACACAAGGGCCCTGGCCATGCTTACTGCAAGGACGGCACGACAAAGGCAATTCCATTTTTAAGGTGGACTGTCGGCTTGGAAACCCAAAAGGAGCTGGGCCTAGTAAAGCAATGCATGGGTGACCAAGTTGTTCAGCGATATGCATAAGCCCCGTATCGTTGCTGATCAAAGCTTTTGATTTGCGAATGATGGCGGCGTTTGTTTTGTAATCTAAAGCACCCGCTAGATTCAAGCACCGGCCAGGAGCCACAGCTTGGATATCTTTTAAAAATTGATCTTCGGGGCCACCGAGCAAAACGAAATCAAAATCAGGCAGAAGTTGGATCAAATCTTTCCAGTAATCCTTGGGCCAGCGTTTCAGAAAATAAGCCGCTGATGGCGCCAAAGTAAAAAAAGGTCGCCTCAAGGAACTTACTTTTTCTAAAGCTTTTTCTTCGGCAGAGGCCTCTAGGAATATCTGAGGAGCGGGCGGCAGTGATTTATCAATACCCCAAGGCACGAGAGGTTCGATCAAATCTCGTTGCCCCGAAAAAGGCATCTGGAATTTGTTGATTCTGAATTTAAACAACAGGAAGCGTTTCCAGCGATAGATGGGGCGTCTGATTTTGTGATTAAACTTAAGGAACGTTGTCAGCGTGTAGATGACGAGTGAGCGAAGGTTGTTATGGGCGTCGTAGACATGCGTGAAGTTTTGTTGTCTTAATTTCCAAGCCAGCTTTAAGAGTTCCAAAAACCCTTTTTTGCGGTTAAAAAGCCAGATGCGATCAATATGCGGGTGATTCTCTAGGAGTGACTTATAGTCCTCCCGTGTAACCCAGTGGACTTCGCAGTCCTTAAAATGATCTTTTAGTTTTGTCGGCAAACTCAGTGTTTGAGTGACATCGCCAAAGCTAGAAAATCGTATGAGCAACACTTTAGTTTTTGATTGCATGTTATCTACTTTACTCAGATATTGGAAAATGTACATGAATTATTTATTGTGGGTTTCGTTTTTAAGCTTATTTATCCTCGGATTTGGCGACAATATACGAGGTCCACTGTTCCCGGAAATTATTCAAAGTTTTAGTCTGACGGATTCTTTAGCAGCATGGTATTTTGCCTTATCTTCATTCATGTCATTTGTCGGTAGTTACATCGTTCGCAAATTCAAATCTGTTTCCCAATTGCTGACGTTGTTGTATTTGGGCATTTTGTTTATCTTTATCAGTTTTGCCATTCAGCGATTGGCCACTAATTATGCATTCGTTTTGTGCGGCGTTGTTTTCTTTGGTCTGAGTGTTGGCTTTCTGGGTGTTGCTCAGAATAATTTAGTCATCATTGGGGCGAGTCCTAAAAAACGGTCTCGGATGTTGTCCTACCTGCATAGCATGTATGGAGTGGCCTCGCTGCTGGCACCCCTTTTTGTGGCTTGGCTCGCTGATCACCGCTGGCAGCAGATTCTGTTCTCGTTCTCGTGGGTGGCGTTAATTTTTAGTTTGGCTGGTTTCTATTACAATTCCAAGAAAGCGGAGAGTATTCAGCATTTCGCACAATTTCAACAATCGGAAGCCCATGGAATAAGTAGCCTTTCCGAGTTAAAGATCACATTCGCTATTTCATTTTATGTACTTGCAGAAATAGTAATGGGAACACGGCTCGCTTTGTTCATGCGCCGCTATTATGATTACGATTTGTCGACGTCGAGTTTGTATGTCACTTTGTTTTTTGTATTCCTGCTGATCGGTCGGGTCGCTATTTCATTTATGCCTCATCACTACGATATTAAGAAGCAATTGTTGTTGTCGCTCGCAGCTTCGTTTGTGCTGATTCTGATCGGTTTGTATGTGCATCCGTTGGCGTTGCCTTTGGCGGGATTGGGTTTTGCTCCTTTTTACCCATTGAGCATGTCCTATATTTCGCAATTGTATCCGCACAAATCAACAACCATCGTTTCTTGGACATTAACTATCCAAGGGTTTTGTATTGTATTAATGCATTTGGGAGTCGGCCAGTTAGCTGATATAGTCGGGCTGAAGTCGGCGATGTTAATTGGACCGGTTTGCTGTCTATTAAGTTTTATAATTTTACTATTTATTCGGGAGAACAAGAATGTCTAAATTTTTCGCCGTCACGGCACCTGGTTTTGAAGAGGGCATGGAAGCAGAAATTAAAAAGTTTCATTCTTTGTTTGGAATTGAAGAGAGTCTAAAGATTCTATCCACGCAAAAAGGCGGGGTGGAGTTTGAATCCGCAGTGAGCGAGTCCGTGTATTTTAATAATTACTCGAAACTCGCAACACGCGTGTTGATTCGCTGGGATGAGTTTCATTGTGTATTCTTTAGTGATCTAGAGAAAAAACTAAAGCAACGATCGTTGTCAAAATGGTTTAAAAACAAATCCCGAATTTTCGTAAAAGTGAATTCTAAAAAATCAAAGTTAGGTCAGGAAAAGAAAATTTTTGAAGTATTTAAGCGTGTGTATGTGGATTTTGAACTTATCCCTAAAGCGAGCGAAGCAGAAGAAGATGATTTCACTTTGTTCGTCGATTTCTTTGAAGATGGTTCCATGCGAGAAACAATTGCGAGCTGGGCATTGACGAAAATGATGACTGTGGATTCGCCATGGAAAGAGCCGACCATATTGATCGATCCGTTTGCAGGGTCGGGAACTTTGCTTCTTGAAAGTCAAAACGTCGGCATCAATCGTCAAAGAGACTATGCTTACCAAAAATTGAAAGCGTTTGTCGATTTGAAACCTTTGAATGAACAGAAAATCGATTTCTCGAAATTCCCATTTGCCGAATTGGTCGGTATAGAATCCGATGAAGAGACATTTGAAATTCTGAAGTCAAATCTTCAAGCACTAGCAAAGAAAACAAAAGTATCGTTGTATCATCAGAAAAATGAAGACTTTAAAGAAACTTATGATCAACGAGTTTGGATATTTTCGAATTTGCCGTATGGAAAACAGGTTAAATCAGAGACATTGAAGTCAATGTTTGCGACAATGAAGAGTGTTTTTAAACCGCAAATGATTGCGGTATTTCATCCAGAGCCACTTAAAGACAATGAAGCACAATCAGTGCTTCATTTACCAGTAGTTAACGGCGGTTTAAAAGTTACGTTATCGATTTTGATCTACAAAAAATAGCCTAAGAAGTAGGCGATAGCTTGGCTATCGCTCATAGATTTCCTATTTGCACTCGCTTTTTCTTTTTCAGTTTCATCGAACAAACGGCACGTGATTGTTTCGGTTCGTGTCGGAATCTCTTTTGAAACTTTCACTTCTTTTTTGCCGACGCAGATTCCAGTTTCAGCTAATTTGAATTTCTTATCCACGCCCAATACATAGGATTTGCAATCTTTAGTTTTTACGCACGCTATATTGCCAGTTTCCATCGTTAGCGCAGACTCATTTTTAACAGAAAGTTCAGTGATACAAGCAATGCCAACGTCTTGAGTGTTTACCTTTTTGTCGCCAACTAGGCCAAGAGAATTTAGATTTGCTGCCGTGATTTCTCGCTGGTTTACATCAAAGATAGCTTCTTGCTTGTCGCTTTTAATTTTTACATGATACTGATTTTTTAATACTAATTTCTCTAAAGTAGTAGGCGCGCTGACCGAAATCTCTAATTTAGAGTCGTCTTTAATTTCGAACTCTTTATTTTCCGTATCTTTAAGGACAAGTTTGCCAGTGATCGGTGTTTCCACTTTAAATTGTGCAAATAGGCTAGAGCCAACAACAGTCGCTAAAACAAAAGTTTTCCAATTCATCATAGAATCCTCGTGATTAATAGATTTCGTTTTAATACATTACAAAATGAGGACCAGATATTTACTAGTTGGCAAGCAATGTAGAGGTTCTGGCATAGGCCTAAGGTGTAAATTTGTTAGACAGTTGTAAGGCGCTGAGGAACTTATTCACTACTTTTCATTCACGACTTTTCTTAGGTCTCGACTGAACGTCTAGACATTCATCCTAACTAGCAGAGCAATAAGAAACACTTATGAAAACCATAGAATCAAATGTCCTAGTCTGGCGTTTTTTTCGTTTGCTATCTAGCCTTTAGTTTTCTTTAATTAGTGCATCGGCTTTTGTCTGGAAGACGAAAGCCTATAAAAACAAATCCAAGGATTAGGGTTTATGAAAACAAAGAGTGTGATCTTAGTATCATTAATGTTATCGCAAGTCGCTTTAGCAGAACGCTACATGGTGACTTTTAAAAGCCACGACTTACATCAAGAGTTAGTCTCTAAAAACAACTCGATGCAGCTTCAAAGTTACATGGCGGCTAAAGGCTATGCTTTGACAGTTGATAAAATTCAATCCCATCTGTCAGCGATCAACACTTCGATAGTAAAAGATCTCACTCCTGGCCAAATTGAATCCCTAAAGAAAAACAGCAATGTTTTATTTGTTGAAAAAGAAGTAAAACGCCCATTGCCTTTCAAAGTGGGCATTTTCAAAAAACCAATCTTGAATGAACAATCCTTTCGATTTTTTGAACAAGATCGTCCTTGGGGCATCAACGCGATTAACACTGGGATCACTTGGAACGTAACGTCTGGTGGTGCGGGCGCACGTGTTCTTATTTTGGATACAGGCATTGACCGCGATCATCCAGCCGTTCGCCCTAATTTAGAAAACGCACGGGACTTCGTCGGTGATGACCAAGCTGGTTATGCTTACAAAGATACGGTTGGTCATGGAACTCACGTAGCTGGCACTATTGCGGGCGTACTGGAACGATCTGGATTTTCTGGTGTGGCTCCAACAGCGCATATCTTAGCGGGTCGCGTGTGCGCAGAAGATGGTTGTTCAAACATCGCTATTGCGGAAGGTATCAATTGGGGTATCGAGCAAAAAGTAGATGTTATCAGTATGTCTTTAGGTGGAATCTGGTCACCGATGGCAGAACGTGTAGCGGTTAAAGCGGCGTACGACGCTGGGATCACATTAGTCGCTGCCAGCGGAAATGATGGCAACGGTACAGTGGGGTTTCCAGCAGCGTTACCCGAGTGTATCGCCGTTGGCGCGGTTGATTCAAAAATGCACAGAGCCGAATTCTCGCAATTCGGTCCCGAGTTAGCCGTTGTAGCTCCGGGTGTAGAAGTAACTTCATCGGTACCACTGGGCACAGGTCGCGAAGCTTTACTTAAAGTTTCAATAGATGGCGTGAACTTTACGAAAATTAAAGGTTCGTCAATGCAAGGATCAAAAACGGTATTAAGACCGCTAACGGGTGACATAGTTTATGTGGGCTTGGGATCTAAAGATGATTTCAAAAATGTAAACGCAGAAGGCAAAATCGCTTTGATCAAGCGAGGCGAACTGAAATTCGTAGAAAAAGTAGAGAACGCTATCGAAGCTAAAGCGGCCGCTGTGATCGTATTTAATAACGAGCCAGGCATGCTAAATGCGATGCTAACGGAAGATGGTACTGAGAAGGCTATCGGCGCATACATGGTTGAGCAAACGGTCGGCGAAGCGTTTTTAATGCAATTGCAAGCTAGCCCTGCGGTTCAGGTTCAGCACGTGTCATTGATCACAAATTATGCGTCCATGAACGGAACAAGCATGGCTACGCCGCACGTAAGTGGTGTAGTGGCTTTGATGAAATCAGTAAATAAAGCGTTAACGCCAGCTCAGGTGAAGGCGATTTTAATGGATACGGCAAAGAAAGTTTCGGATGACACTGAAAATCAGACTGGGGCAGGGGTCGTTCAGGCAGATATGGCCGTGCGAGCCGCATTAGCTGCCCGCTTATCTCCGGCGCCTTAAAATTCAAAGTGAGTTAATTAATTTTATAAATGCATTAGTATAGCTATATGAGCTTGTTCGGCAGACACCCTGCTGAACAAAGTTTTTCGCTTCTTGAACGGCATCGTCTTTTTTTCCACTTACGCCAGATTTTAATACTTCAGGTCGGATATAGTTCTTGGTTCCTTTATATCCTTTTGGATAAATGGCCGTGCGGTATACCGAGATTTTGCCTGAATCATTTACAGAAACGCATTTAGCCGGAATACAAGAAACAGTGGCTGAATACTCAGAGTCGGCCTTAACGGTAAGAGTATTTAATTCAACCACCGCAAACTCATCGCTAGCACAAGATGCACGTAAAGTCGTAGCTGATTCTTTATTTAGCTGAACGGCTTCGGTAGCGAACGTAGATAAAGCTAAGAAACTAATGGCAACTAGCGCTATTTTCATGTGATGCTCCTAAAAAAATCACCGCAGTTCAATACTGCGGTGAGCTGGTTTGAATGTTGGAAAGTAATTAGGTCTTAATAGCAGCCGTAAATGGTGCAACGACGACCATAATTGAGCCCATTGAGATTGTTAATCTCTGTGCTCATTTGGTACCAGCGGTTGCTCATTAACATAATGTCGCCTTTTGACGCTGATTTTAGGTAGTTTTCAAAATACACATTTAATTGGTCTACATTATAAGTCACAGCATTTGGATTCGTAGCTAGGTAGTTATTATAACCGTAGAAGTTATAATAGTAACTTTGGCCATAAAACTCAGTTAAGGAGGCTAGTGTGCCGGCTTTCCCTGAATTGCAGTAGGCTTGTCCTCGAGTCGCTACACAGCGGTCATAGGCTACCCTCGCTTGAGATAACTCGGCGTCTTTGTTGCCCTCGTCCTTGTTGTTACAAGCAACTAAGAACATACCGGACAATAATGTAGTGATTACCATTAATACTATTGATCTCATGGACACCTCTCCTAGATAAATTTCTCTACACCATGAAATCAAAGCAATGGTAATGCCAGGGTGAAAATTTTTCTATTGAGGGGATAACGGGGTATGAGATCAATAAGTTAGAGGGGTGTTTGTCTAAAACCTTTTCAATGTGACAATTTTGAGTCTTTCCATCTTGTGTCATTTTGGTTTTTAGGTTATAAAAACTTATTAAAATTCTGGGGAGGATGGTTACATGGCGGTTGATATGTTTGATGCTATTAATGAGGGCGGCGGTACTGAATTCCAAAAAGAAGTGGAAATCGAAGTGGATTTAGATGCGGATGGTGAAGAAGACGAAGAAGGCCAAGGTAAAGTTAAGAGTGCCTTTGATTTAGAATTCGATGATCCAGCACTGACTCCTGAAATGATGAAGGGTCAATTACTAGGTGAAGATGAAGAAGATAATGTTAACTTGGATGAAATCGACAATATCCTTGAATTAACAGAGACTCAGTTTCCAAAATTCACATTAGCTAAAAATAAAGCTCGTTTTTTACGTATGGTGAGCTGGTATAGAAATAAAGAGGAGTGGATCGAAGTGGCTCCTTTGAGCGGCGTAACTAAACTTTTCAAACAGCAAACTAAAGAATTAGAAGGCATCCGTTCTTCTAAGTTAGATTACGAAATGGAATTAGAAACAGGGACTTTAACTCCGTCTCAACGTTCATACCGTCGTGACGAACTTAAAATGTGTAAAGTTCAAGAAAAAATGGCAGTTCATTTGATTTCAAAACTACAATTGAAAATCAAATCAGGTCGTAGATAGTTCAGTATTTCAAAATACATTTCGAAGAATAAAAAAGGCCCCGCCAGGGCCTTTTTTATTTTGGGGCAGTCAGGCAAAGAGGCAGAGAGTGAACCTATGTTTAGACTGGACACATGGGTTGTCGTGTTCGATAAACTGTAAATATTGTTTACAGTACCTAGTATTGAATTTGACCCTTACGTAAATTCAATCAGTTATCCGTTAAAAAAAAGTTTAAAATAGGCCTAAATTCCCTAAATGATTCACCGATAGAGTAAGGGTCGATATATTTTGTATCATACAGATGCATGAAGGGGAGGATTATGTCTAAGACATATTTGATTTTAGTTAGCGATAATACTGAGACAGTAGAAACGGCAAAAAAATATTGGGAAACTCACGATGTAGAGTTTCAGGTGTACACTCCAGAACAATGGCGGTCTAGTTTGGAAAACCCAACTTTTCGCCAGCAATTAGGTGCTAACCTTCCCACACTGAGTGCAGGTATGGGTAGTTTAACTCCTAGCTATAATGCAAGTAACGTCCTTCCATTCCCGACCCCTACTTTGGATTCTAAAGTTCAAAAAATGGACGATATCGAAGCAAAAGCTATTGAAAATGCAATCAGCCAGTACAAAGGTAACTTAACTGAAGCTGCTAAGGCATTAGGTATTGGTCGTGCAACTCTGTATAGAAAAGTAAAGCAATACCAAATTGACCCTTCCCAAGCGCGCAAGAAAAAAGTGGCTCAAGCTGCTTAGATTTTCTTCAGGGGCCTAATCAGCCCCTGAATTATTTCTTCTATGCCCACCCAATTAATTTTAAAATCCGTTGTTACAATCGGGCTCATCCTATTAGTTTTTTATCCTATCGTGGATAAGTACAATCATATAGATAATCACATATTTCAAACCTGTCATTTTGTGTATGACCGCATCGTTCCTGTCGGAAAAAATATGAACGAGTGGCTAAGCGAATGCCGTATTCAATCACGTAGAGCTATGACTAAGACGAGCGATACCAAAAAATTACTATTGTTAGGCAATCAAATTTTATCGGAATTACAAGTGTCGCATTTAGAGTTGTTTAGTCAGGAAGAAAGCGATGCGATTTGGTCGGATACTGATTTTGAAAATGGAATTGAATCTCAATTTATCGATGGACAACTGATAGTGACCCGAATTCTGCCAGGAAGTGAAGGTCTCAAGAAAGGCCTGCGGAGAGGCGATCGTGTGGTTTTGGGGAAAGATGAAAGTTTAACGCCCTACGAGTTCAATCGTTGGAAAGGTAAACTTAAAATCGAGCGGAGAAAGAAAAATATAGACATCGATCTGGAGCCAAAAAAACTAGCTACGAATCGTGATATAACTGTAACTGATATTGAAGGTTTAAAAATTATTACGGTAGAGTCCTTTAAGAGCCAATATTTCAAGCAGGACAAGCTGGATGCGATAGTGGCCAAAATCAAAGCGAACGATAAAATTATTGTAGACTTGCGTGGAAACAACGGCGGCAATTTCGTGGCTGGACTTAGATTTTTGAGCTCTTTTATCTGTCAACCGTCTATTGTCGGACATATAAAGAAAAATAAGAATAACGGTCGTGTTGGCTACTTTGACGATAATTTGGACGACGAATATCAAATTCAAAAATTAAATGACTTTGACTCCGTAGCGTTAAAAACCTATTCGACAAAAAAATGCTTACCTAGTCCTGTGGCTGTTTTGATTGATGCGAATTCAAAATCGACGTCAGAATGGGTTGCGCTTGCGTTTAGAGACAAATTGCAGACACCGATTCAAGGCGCTACTTCGGCTGGCGAGTTATTAGTGGGTATTTGGTACGATATTTCCTACATTTGGGGACAGGTCGTTAAGCTTTCGATTCCCGAAGCTTTCTATGAATCTATGCATGGATTTCAAATTGAAGGTCATGGTGTTAGCGTTGATATAACATTGTATCCTCGTCGAATCGATTTCGAATTGGGTCATGATTCCGCTGTATGGCAAGCTGTTCAGGCTGTAAATAACAGGCTTGATAAAACAGCTAAATAATTGACCGAGTTGAAACCGTATTTTGGCCTGGGCTCCTCAAGAGGTGTTCTCGCTTGTTATCTATATATCGGCAAAAGACGGACAAGAAGTCCCGGCAGGTGGTAGCTATTATTTACCCTATCAGATTCATGCCACCGAGACGCAATTCCACCAGGCTTACCCACGGTCCAAAGAGTTTTTTGCGCTTAAACATAAATGGGACCCTTCTGATCGCCTAACAAATACACTTTGGGATCGATACTACAAGTCGGCGCCCTAAGGTGCTCGCTGTCAGAATTACAGGCACTAGTCAGTTTCCCTATCGAAACGTTGTTATTTTTCCATTTTCCAAGTAAAATGGGCCCATTCAAATTTGGGAGTCTTTTTCATATGATTAGCACGAGCAATGTCAGTTTAAGCTTTGGTGGTAAGAAACTTTTTGATGATGTGAATGTTAAGTTCACACCAGGAAATTGCTACGGCCTTATCGGTGCCAATGGCGCAGGTAAAACTACTTTTTTTAAAATTCTCTCTAAAGAGCTTGAGCCGAATACGGGCGAAGTTATCATCCCTTCAAATAAACGGTTGTCGGCGTTAAGACAAGATCACTATGCCTATGAACAATTCACCGTGATGCAAACGGTACTGATGGGTAACGACAAACTCTATAAAATCATGCAAGAAAAAGATGCTTTATATGCGAAGCCTGACTTTTCTGAACAAGATGGCTTGCGTGCCTCTGATTTAGAAACTTTATTTGGAGAGCTTAATGGATGGGAGGCGGAATCAGACGCAGGCAAGATGCTGGCAGACCTTGGTATTCCTGAAAAAGATCAGCAAAAACTAATGAGTGAAATGACGGGCGGAGAGAAAGTTAAAGTTCTTCTAGCGCAAGCGTTGTTCGGTAAGCCAGATATTTTATTACTGGATGAACCAACGAATCACTTGGATATTTACGCAATTAAATGGTTAGAAGAGTTTTTATTAAACTTCGAGAACACTGTGATCGTTATTTCCCATGATCGCTATTTTTTAAACAAAGTATGCACGCATATGGCTGATATTGATTTTTCAAAAATAACTACCTTCACGGGTAACTATGATTTCTGGCGCCAAGCGAGTGAGTTAAATCAAAGACTTCTGTCGGATCAAAATAAAAAGAGCTCGGACAAAGCAGAAGAACTGAAAAGTTTCATCGCGCGTTTTAGCGCTAATGCCTCTAAATCACGCCAAGCCTCGTCTCGTCAAAAGCAATTAGAGAAATTAACATTCAGTGATATGCCGGCTTCGTCACGACGCCAGCCATTTGTTGGTTTTGATGTTAAACGTGAAATCGGTAACGACGTTTTAACAGTTGAAAAACTATCTAAAACAATAAACGGTGAAGTTGTTTTAAAAGATATTAGCTTTAGTGTTCGTAAAGGCGACAAGATCGCTTTAATGGGTCGTAATGATTTGGCGAAAACAGTTTTGATGGATATTCTGGCTGGCGACATGGCAGCGGATTCTGGAACATTCGCATGGGGCATCACAACGTCATTGAGCTACTTTCCAACGGACAATACAAAATATTTTTCTGGCGATGAAAATTCGTTGGTGGAATGGCTTAGACAGTATTCTCATGACAAAGATGAATCATTCTTGCGCGGTTTTTTAGGAAAAATGTTATTTAGCGGCAACGATGCGATGAAAAAACCAACGGTACTATCGGGTGGTGAGCGTGTTCGTTGTATGTTCTCTAAAATGATGTTGTCAGGCGCGAACGTATTGTTACTTGATGGCCCTACGGCGCATTTAGATTTAGAAAGTATATCTGCCGTCAATGAAGGCGTTAAGCGATACAAAGGGAATGTTATCTTTACGTCGCATGATCATGAATTCATCCAAACGGTGGCTAACCGGATTATTGAAATTGATACGACCATCGTTTACGACAATCATGCAACGTATGAAGAGTACATCGAGCAAAGACGAGCTAATCATTAAATGAATTTTCTTCGGCTGGCGGATGGCCTCATTTCAGTTCTATTTGAAGATGAAGACATCATAGCGGTCGACAAGCCATATGGTTTCAATGCCCATACAAACGATGCTAAAGCCGATCACGGGGCCGCCATTCAGGACGGCCTTATCGAAATTTTTGAGAAGAACCGCGGTGCTCCTTTGCACATCATTCATCGTCTAGATCAAACTACGACGGGGGTAATGATATTTGGAAAGTCTGCTGGGGCAGCTAAGAAATATGCCGATTTTTTCCTGAATCGACAAGTTAAGAAAACCTATTGGTTTGTTACCGATAAGAAATCAAAAAATAAAAAATTCGTAATAGACGAGCCGATCATTCATAAAGCCAAAGAACTTGAAGCCAAGACGGAACTAAATTTCATTAAAGCGGATAATAGGTTTGAGCTGTGGCAGGCGAATCCATTTACGGGCAGAAACCATCAAATCCGTATCCACGCACAAGCGGCCGGTTTGTCGTTATTGGGTGATGAAAAATATGGCGGTTCACGATTTCCGTTTCTAACTTTGCATAATCATAAAATTCAATTTCCTAATGGGATTCAAATAGAATCTAAACCGCCTGTGTATTTTGAAAATCTAGATATTCTAAAAGACTCTGTTCTGACGACGGTTTACTTTGAAGAAGATCGTCGTAGGCGCCTTTTCAAAAACGCAGAGGATTCGTGTTACAGGGTAGTGAATCATTTGAACGGGGCCACCGAGCCGGGTTTTTCGTTGGATAAGTTTGGACGCGAGCTAATTCTGAATTGGCATCGAGACAGCTGGACACCAGAGAATGAAGCCGCGTGGAAGAAAATTTCTATTGAGCTAAATATGCCAGTTTGGGTAAGCGGAAAAGATTTGAAAAAGAAAATCGGTGCCGATAACAAAGATAGCTGGTCAGTAAAAGACAACGCGGGCACCTTTGAAATTCGAACTGACATATTGACTTCTCCAGGCCTGTTTTTGAATCAGCGTTTGCAACGTAAATGGGTCACTGATCAGTCTAAAGATAAATCAGTTCTGAATCTATTTGCTAACACTGGAACCTATGCGGTGGCAGCCGCCTTGGGCCAAGCAAAAGAGATCTCTGTAGTTGAAATCAGTAAAAACTATTTAAGCTGGGCAAAACGCAACTTTGAACTCAATGCTCTGGATATGGCTAACGTTAAGTTTCTAAATAGAGACAGTCTAGCGTTTGTTGAAAGTGGTTTAAATAAAGGTCTTCGCTTTGATCTTATCATTTGTGATGTTCCGACATTCTTCAGACGTGAAAAAGGAATTTTTCGAGTCGAGAAAGACTTTGAGAAACTACTTTCTGATTGTTTAATGCTGTTGTCTGGAAATGGAGCGCTGTTAGTTTCAACTCAGTTTGACGGTTTTTTTGTCGATGATGTGCGTCGAAAGATTATTAAAGTACAAAAAGACTTGGGTATCAAAAATCTAGAGATTAATTTGGTGCTGCCTTCAATGGATTTTGAATTGCCAGGTGAAAAAACCAATCTGAAATCGTTCCTAATCAAAATGCAGCCAAGTTAGCGCGAATAGAATGTGCGCAGCACGACCCCTGTGGCAAAATAAAAACATAAATGCA
>NCGL01000091.1 GCA_002256935.1 Bdellovibrio sp. 28-41-41 | reverse complement strand
CCAGCACGCGAATACGAGGATGTAGGTTCAAGGTCAAATCCAACTCTCAAAAAGATCCACGGATGAAAATCTTACTTGACCTCAGGGCCGTCTATACGATGGCTGATAGACGACGATTTCCCTTTGGACGACTTTTACTAGGGCTGCTTCCTCGCCGGTTGCGATTCGCAATTATGCGTAATCAAATTCGTATTTCACCCACCTTAGATCCCAAATTTTCATTTCGCATTGCCCGCACTCAACAAGAACTATGCGAAGCTTACCGAATTCTTCACGACAGTTACTTGGAAATGGGCTACGCCAAATCGCATATCTCAGGTATGCGCATTATAAAATATTTTGCATTGCCTTCAACGACGACGTTGATCGCCTTATATGAAAATAAAGTCGTTGGAACCATTTCCATTATACGTCGTGGATCGTTTGGTGTTCCGATGGATTCTGCGTTTAACCTTTCAGAATTTGTAGAGCGTAACGAAGTCATCGCTGAAGTATCCTCTTTGGCCATTGACTCGCATTTTCGCCAGAAACGCGGAGCGCTCTTCTTGCCATTACTAAAATATTTTTGGGAATACGTGGAACGCTTTATGAATTTGGATTCCATCATTATTACGGTGAATCCCTCTATGTCTGATTTTTACGAAGCGTTCCTGAGTTTCAAACGACTTAAACACGCCGTCGTTAAGGACTATAGCTTTGCCAATGGAAATCCCGGAATCGGACTGTATCTTAATATTAAAGACGCCCCTAAAAAGTTCGCCAAACTATACAACCATAAAGATTTCGTAAAAAACTTGTATCACTATTTTGTTGATTTTAAGCTGCCCCATTTTGTTCTGCCAGAAAGAACGTTCAATAAGTCATCCGACCCCGTGATGTCGCCGCAAATGCTACAGTATTTCTTTGTTACGCGCTCAACCGTTTTTAACGATCTAACGATTCAAGAAAAAATGGGTCTAGCAGCCGTTTATCCCAAGGCCCACTATAGAAACGTAATTCCTAACATACATCGCACGCATGTACGACATTCTGTAAATTTGAAAGCAAAATTGTCAGATAATGAGGACATACTATTGACCGTATTGGATTTATCGTTGACTGGCTTGTGCATAGTTTCCCACAATAAACTTCAGGGAAATATGGAATTGAAAATCGATGTTGCTGAAGGTCGCCTGGCGCTAGTTAAAGGCGAGATCCGTTGGAAAGATTTAGACCGACATATCTTTGGAATTCACCTATCTGAAACCGACGCTAATTGGAAAGACTTCGTTGATTACATGGGTCAAGATTTTCAAGGTTTGACAGCCAACATGGTTAAAAAAATCGCATAGAACTCGTTCCCTGACTTAATTTCAAAGCCTTCAATTCATCGATCATATCTTTCTTAAATAAACTAATTTTTAAGCATGCGGCGTGCGATCGCAAGTTTAAATTTTTGAATTGGATTGCGATTGCCAAACCAAATATTGGATTTGAAAATCTGGTTGTGGTAGGCATCGAATACGATAGAATTCGGCGCGCAAAGAACTGTTCCGCGGTTGAGCAAAATTTTTAGAACTTCCGTAGCCGCTATGCCCGCACACAAATCGCAGGCCATCGGCGTCGAGGGTCCTTTGTGCTATTTCAAATTCACGGTACTTCGATCAACAATATATTTTAAATGAGGCGGCGCTCATCCCAACAGGCCCCACAGTAGTTGCAGGGATTCCTTTTTGATTACAAAATCTAAAAACCATTTTTCTAGCGTCAAATGCATAAAAAATCTAAACCATCAACATAGGCATCGACACCCTCAAAAAATTCATTCTGATTTTCTTTATTCACGCCTTTAGGAAACGTTTTGATTCTAATTTCAGGATTGATAGCGCTCGCCATAGTTTCCAAGACTTTAACTTTTAGAAAACTCCAGCTTGTGAAAGAATTTATGATAGGCTTTGATTTTTAACCACTGTAGCGGATTTCGATTTCCCCAGGGGCGGTAAAATCGTTTCGATTTGTGAAGATTAAAATCTGTATGAAATCCTTTGGGGGCCCATCGAATATCTTTACTGTTTGCGTCGAGGGCAATTTTTACGACCATTGATCCGACGGCGGCGCTGGCTGCAAAGCAGCCTATATTTAAACTCGGCAGTCGGCGAGCGAAAATATCGACGGCGTCTGGATCTCTTAGATATTTTCGATGCATCAAGCTGGGCGTCATGCCGGCAAGGAAACGAATAATTTTGGCCTCAACAGTTAAGTTCGGTCTTAGTAAATCGAAATAGTCATTGTAACTCATACCAGTGGGACTGAACGCCATGACCGATGTACCCATCCCAAAAGGACCGGCTGTAACAACCGGAATTCCTTTTCTATGAGCTAACTCATAGAGTGGAATTCGAATTTCCATCGCAAATAAATCCAGTCCGTCCACCAAAATGTCGACGCCTTCCAAAAACTCGCTCATGTTCAGAGTCGTTACGCCGCCCGGGAAAAGTCTTAGATCGACTTCTGGATTCAATGCTTTAGCAAAATCTGAAGCGACTTGAGTTTTCGCCTTGCCAATCGTATCGCACGTGGCTCCATGCTGCCGATTAAAGTTTTGAATTTCAAAAACATCTGGGTCTGCAAGGTTAAATTTTTCAAAACCGAGCCGTAGAAGACCATGAAGATGATGTCCGCCGACGCCACCTAGTCCCGGAATAGCAATTCGCTTTTTACGCAAAACCGTCTGATCAGATCTTTTAAACCATCCATGATTTCTAATAAAAGCGGCGTCGTAGTTAAATTCCATAGTTTCAACCCTAGTTTAAAATAGCACAGAGTGGTAACTTTTTTACGACAATTTCCAAAAATGAGCTGCGGCCGCTCAATTCTGGGTATTTTTCTTAGTTATGAATAAATTTTTGAATTCGTGTTGATCAAATAAATGAAGAATAAATATTTGAACTTTGTCTTTTTTTCGAGACCTGTCTTCACTGAGAATTTTAGACATTTTGTTAATAAATTCAGTTCGTGCCCGCTCTATTTCTTCAAAACCCTCATTGGAAACAGGGAAAACACGCGACGACCAACCTCTACGTGATTGCGGAACACCATCAATAGTATTGTATCGTTCAGCACATACGCGCGTCCAAAATGCAGCGAAACGTGCTGAGTCTTCAATATTTGTTTCCATGTCGACACGTTTTAAATTCAATTTATATTTGTCGCCAACTTGTACTATAGTTTGGTTTTCTAGTAAAAGTTTGAGTCCAGATTTTATATCCGAAATACTCAATCCTAGTTCGCCAGCGAGTTCTTTGTCGCTGTGAAATTTCCTAGTCTTGTAATCGGAAGTTTCAATATACGCTTCAATAGTGCTAAGCCACGGGAAATCGCCTTCTAGATGAACTTGTCGGTTCATTTTATAAACAGCCTCACGAATCGAACTATTTTTGAAATCTTTAACAAAATAACTAATAAAAAATGGTAATGTAGAGCTAAGCTCGCCAAGGCATTTAAAGACGAACGCCACTTCGACATCTTTTTTTGAAGACATAAGACGATTCAACGTAGCTTTAGAGACACCTAGCTTTTTTAAAGCCTCAACACTATTAAATCCGCCGTATTTTTGGATTATTTTTTTTATAAAAAGGCCTCCAGATTGCCCGATAGAAACATCAGAATCTGAAATCCTCTGCATCGGCTCATCGAGTTTCAAATTTAGAAGACTCGCGATTTTTCTTAAATCATTCCACATCAGGTTTTTTTGGCCGGATTCCCATTTGTGCCATTGGTTATATCTGCACCCCAATCGTTCACTCATCACCTTCTGTGTCTCTCTGCCACGCAGCTCGGTGACAACTAAACGTACTATATTTTCGTAAAAAAAGACGTCGTGTGTACTCATAATGCTCCAGACATCTAGATGTTTAACACTTTTGCACCCTTTTTATATCAAATAAATCAGGCAGTCATATATTTACTAAAGTGCTCGGCAATGTTTATCTACGATCAGGGAATTTTCGTAGCGATTGTTGAAGGAATTTACCGTGAATATGATTTGCGCATTGCGCAGCTGAAATCGTGAATCTCCAGGTAGGATTTAAATTTTACATTCCCATGACAATCACGAATAGCTTATACCCCTAATCTGAAAGCTGCCATCCTATAAATTCAATAAAAAATAGTCGTCACAAGCCTTTACAAAATATTTAGTGATCACCAATTTGGTGAGAGCAATTTCAAAATAATTTCAAACCAAGGGAATGGTGATAGGTTATGATTCTTCAATCAAAAGATCCAAAAAATTGATTTAAATTATTCAATGTGAAGTTAAAGGTTTCAAAGGAAAAACTGGTGAGTAATGCAGGTCTTGGCACCATCATGCAGCTTTTTGATGAAAGTCCCCTTTCAAAAGACTTTGCTTCGTGTTTTCCAGAGCGCAAAAGTAATAATACTCATGGCAGTTACCGAATGGCCCTGATGATGTTAGCAAGTCTGATTCATGGCGATGATTGTTTAGACGATATTGAAAAAGAGTTTTCAGATAGCCCCAGCTTTGAAGCTTTTTTCAGAGGCAAAGTCCCGGTGGCAAAAACCTTTGGTGATTACCTTAGGTCTTTTGATGATGAGCACATTCAAAAGTTAAATCTGTTTCTAACCAATATGGGCTATACTATTCGTGATCACTTGCGTGCATCAGTTCCCGAAGACCATAGCCCAAAAGAAAAACCTCATTACAGCGTGGACTCTACACCTCACGAACAGCACGGTTCCAAAATCGAGGGCTGTGATTATAATTATAATAATTTGTGGTGTTTGAATTCTGAGATTGTTTTTGACGAATTGGGCTTTGCTTACGCCGAAGTCCTGCAAACTGGCAATACTAAACCCGGTACCCATGGCCCCACATTGCTTGAGCAAGTTTTAAAGCCCTTGATTTCAGTGATCACAAAGCCAGAGAAACCGCACTATGCAAAGAAACTAAGACGTAGTTTTATTTTTCAAGCCGGAAAAATTCAGCTTAGATCCCGACAAGTATTTTTAAAAGTATCAGAAAAGTATTTCAAGGAGGTGCAAAGATTAAAAGAGGCATGGGAATCACTATCTTAGATGCTTCTTCAAATGTGAGATTAAGAAATCTGCAAAAGTCGTAAACCTTTTGTTCTTCTGAACTTCAGGGTGGACAACAAACCATAAGGTTGTTTTTTCAGCTTCAATGATTTGAATCTCCTCAAGATCGGAGTTTTTATTTCCCATAAAACTTGGAAGAATCCCCATTCCAAGGTGATTTGATAAAGCCGAGTACACCGAACTCCAGGCCATGGAGGTTAAAACTTGATTTCGAATATAAGGCCGGAGTTGCTCAACTAAGGTCTGCTCGGGTTGGCTGGTGGCTTTTTCAAAAAGCCCTACGAATGGAATTTCAGATAACTCTTCGAGCCGCTCGATTTTCTTATATCTTTTTAAAAATGTTTTTGAAGCATAAAGCGATAGGCTTACCTCACCCACTTTTTTTACAATCAAGTCCCGTTGAGAAGGTCTAACTAAACGAAATGCCATATCCGCTTCGCGCTTGGATAAGTTTAGCACTTCAGCGCCAGTTAAAAACTGAAGTTCCACCTTGGGAAACTCTTGAGTAAAACGTTCTAGGTTCGGAATGACAAAGTGATTAGCGAGAGCGCCTGGCATAGCCACGCGAATAATACCTTCCATTTTATCATCTTGCCCTGTGATTTTGCGGTCTACGGTTTGAAAGGAACCGTCAATACTTTCAATCGTTGAACGGATTCTTTCACCCGAGACTGTTAAAAAAAAGCCATCTGTGTGTTTTTCAAAGAGCTTTGTTTTGAGTTTCTCTTCCAGTGCATAAATCCTGCGACCAACGGTGGCCTGATCGGTCTTGAGGTGTTTGGCTGCAAGCTTAAGGCTTTTATGCCTAGTCAAAGCCAGAAAGAATCTAAAGTCGTCCCAGTTGTTCATTGGGTAGAAATATCTCAATTTTCCCATGAATGCAAATATGCATTTATATAATGCATATTAATGCATTTACGTAAAATTAAATGACCTGTAGATATGGTTTCAACGTTCATAAGGAGAATAAAAATGTTTATTGTAAAAAAGTTTAAATTTATCGCAATTGGTTTACTAATCTCGTCCTCGGCATTTGCGGATGGAGTTTGGGTTAACGGAAGTACGATCCAAACGAATCAATATGGTGCTGGCCAAAGCACGACGACCGCCAACCTAGAGGTGACCTATCAAAAGAAAAATCTTCCGTGGGGATCAGAGGTATTTTTAGTCTCTGGGTATCGCTGTCAAATAGGAGGGTCTTGGCAAAAACGAACCTATCCTGAGCCTATGTCCGCCGTTTCGGGATTTACCTGGCAAAGGAGATTTCAGGCTAATGTGGCCGATCGCTACAGCGGATTTTGCGGTCATTATGAGTTTGTTTTTCTGATTAAGCTTCCAGATGGTAGATCCATTTACGATAACGGTGGCAGAAGTAATATGGGATTTTACTCCGCCCAAATTCCATATAATTCCCACGGTTCTACCTCATCGCTACAAATTCAAGCTCTTGGCTCGGCTTCTAATTATTAGGATAAATTTAAATGAAAACACTGGGACAAAGATTAAAAGCATTTCGAGATATTAAAAAGATCTCGGCGCGTGAAATAGCAGATCAGGTAGGAGTTTCCGTTAGTACCTACCGTGATTGGGAAAACGGGCGCTCTATCAAAGGCGAACCCTATACTAGGCTTGCTGAGGCACTAGGGGTTCATGTCCTTGAGATCATAGAGGGACGAAGGCCAGGGGATATCTATGACGATCTTTTAGACATAGAAAAAACACTCATCAGAGCGAAGAAAAAGCTTTAACCGTCAGAAGTGTTCTGTAAGAAGGTTTTGCATTTTCTCAATTGTCTCGCCGTGTTATACAGTTGTTCTGTAATTAATATTCGGAGTTTTATTATGAAAAAATCAGGTGTTCTTGTTTTCCTACTTATAGGAATAAATTTTGTCGGCTTGAGTTCAGCTCACGCGATCTCTTGCGAAAGCTTTTATAAAGAAAGCACTGTGACGGCTGTTTCTTCGCCGCTCAGCTTTAATACCCCTGTTGTTTGGAACAATTCTGTTCTTTGGAATAAGTCTATGACCCATTCGAACGATTTTTTTATCCGCTACGGATGGGACAAAGATTCTAAATCATTTGCTTCTGACATTTCGAGTGACGGTAAAGTTTTGAGCGACAAGAGATACATTATTTCTACAAGCCGTATGATTTACGGCCTTGCTCACAGTGCAGAAAACAATCCTTCATTTCTTAATTTAGCGAAACAACAGGCCCAATTTCTTCTAGGAAAGATGACAGCACAAGATCAAAACGGATTGTATTTTAAAGCTACAGTGGACGCTAAAGGCAATCTTGTCGCTCCTGAAAATCAGTTAGTAGTGAACTATCAAGCTTGCAAAGCACCCGAAGTTTTCATTTTATCTTCTAAGTAACTCTTTTTAATTGGTACTTGTCGTGCCAATGCTGATAAAACTCGGTTAAATCGTTGAAATAACATTGATTTTTTCAATTTTTGGAGAAAACTTAAAAAGTACCTTAATACCGATTCGTTCGTATTCACAAACAAAGATGCTACGAAATAGTTTATATTTGGTTTGCGGCGAATTTGCCGTTCATAAATAGGAACAACTTGTGCTTTATAGTGAAATACACTATACTGAGGTCGATGGCTAAGTTTCGCTTTATACAATGGCTCGTTGAATGGTTGCTTTCTCAAGAAAACTTTCAGTTTGAATGGGATCATGGAAATCAAACTAAAAGTCACCAGAAGCATAAAGTGACTTCTGATGAAATTGAAGAGGTCTTCTCAATGGCCGAAGCCATCAGAGCTTTGGGCGAACAGTTAAGCCCAGTGGTTCAGGAGCCAAGATTTGGAATACTGGGCGTTACGAAAAAAGGGCGTCACTTATTTATTTGTTTTACGTTAAGGGGGACGGGCATCCGAGTTATTTCGGCCCGCGAAATGAGCCAGAAAGAAAGGAAGTTGTATGTCGAATTATGTTAAAAATGAAAAAGGTTACGAAAAAGGATCTTCATTTGATTCTAAAAAAATTAAAGCGGCTTACAAGAAAATTAAGGTCGCAAAGAAACATCCAACAAGCATTAACTTGAGCGAAGAGACTGTTTCTGAACTGAAGGCGTTAGCAACTAAAAAGGGCCTTCCTTATCAGACGCTTATGCGTATGTTAGTACTTGATGGTATCGCCCGCCTTAAAAAGGCAGCCTAATCTAATCGGCGAAAACCTTGGGCTGGGTTATTTTGGATATGGCCGGCAAAGCTTATTTGTAGAAACCGCTAGATGTCATTCAAAGATTAGTTTAGCGACCAAAAAATAATATCTGTGCCGAGAAAGTCTTTACCAAAATAGATTTACCTGTTTTTAGACAATAGAAAATCAAGACCCCGAGTTTGGGTTAAAAATGGATCTGAATTTTTTCACAGGTTTGATTTAAGTATCATGTTTGATCTCAAGTTAGTAAATATTGATTGCGGATCGTAAAACATACCAAGGCTTTGCTGGAGCCAAAGAGAGAGGACAGGACTCGGGTTCAACAATCTCAAGGATGAAGGTTGCCGCATGAAAATTGCTACGAGTACTTCGGAGTCGACCAACAAAAGTTCTGAAGCGAAACGCCGCAAACGATGGGATCAGCTCCATCACCATAAAACTTAAGCAAAAGTGATAAGTCTCGCGTAAGGTAAGTCGAGCAGAAGTAGCTTAAGTGAACACCACTGTTTTTGAATTTTGACACAGGTAAACGACTTTTTGTGTGTTTTTGAGGGTTTGTCTTGAAGCTGTGATCTCTCGATCTAAATCCAATTTTCTAGGTACGAAAAATGGTTGCGGAGGCAGGATTTGAACCTACGACCTTCGGGTTATGAGCCCGACGAGCTACCAGACTGCTCCACCCCGCGATAAATGTTGTCTCAACTTGCGCGCTTGGGGTTTTAAAGTCAAGCTTTATAATCCTGCCCACCGACAAAGAAAAAAAATCTTTAAATTATCGAATAAATGGATGAAATAGACTACATTGAATCTCTCTTCCGAGGTGTTTATGAATGTTTTTGATTCGATTTTATTAGTTCTGCTTGGCTTATTGGCAGTTTCTGTTGGGTTTTTCTTCTATCTTTGGAAAAAATCTGTCGCTGATCATAAAAATAGCATCATGCAGTTAGAAAAAGAAAACGACCTTAAGGCCCAGCTTGGCCAACAAGAAACTCACTCACAGGTCAAAGTCCTTGAGAGCGAAAACAAAGAACTTCGTCTCCAAAATACCGATTTAAAATCAGAAACAACCCAGCTAAACGGTAAAATCATCGGCCTAACGGAAGCCCGCAGTAAATTAGAATCTGAAATCGAACAAACTAAAAAACATTTTAATGATCAACTGGCATTCGTTGAAACAGCTAAAGAAAAACTTTTAGAAAACTTTAAAAGCTTATCCTTAGACTCACTAAACCAAAACAACTCTTCATTCTTGCACTTGGCCAAATCGAGCTTTGATACGTTGAACCAATTGAACTTAAAAGAACTGGATCAGCGTCGATCTCAAATCAAAGATACTGTTAATCCTATTTACGAAACTCTGAATAAATTTGAAAACAAAATTAACGAACTTGAGAAAAACAGAATCGAGTCTTTCACTAACCTATACTCTCATTTTAATTTCCTTAAGGAATCCCAAGAAAAACTACGTAACGAAACGTCTAACTTAGTTAAAGCACTTCGCACTCCACATGTTCGTGGTCGTTGGGGTGAATTACAATTAAAACGCGTGGTCGAGATCGCCGGTATGCTGGAACATTGCGATTTCTATCAGCAGGAATCTGTCGACACAGAAGAAGGCAAATTGCGTCCCGATATGGTCGTTCGCTTGCCGGGTAAAAAATCGATCATCGTCGATTCCAAAGCNNNNCTCTGAAAAAAGAATTTTTGTTACAACATGCGAATCACATTCGCGCCCGTATTACTGAATTAAGTCGCAAATCGTATTGGGAACAATTTGAAGAATCACCTGAGTTTGTGGTTCTATTCCTGCCAGGTGAGAGCTTTTTTAGTTCGGCTTTGGAAGTATCACCTATGTTGATCGAAGAAGGAGTTTCTGAGAAAGTTATCCTTGCAACGCCAACGACCCTGATCGCATTATTAAAAGCGGTATCGTACGGCTGGAAACAAGCCGCCCTAACAGAAAACGCAACGCAAATCAGTCAGTTAGGCAAAGATCTTTATAAACGACTTTTGGATATGCGCGGCCATTTTGAAAAACTAGGCAGTCAGCTGAGCTCATCTGTAGATAGCTACAATAAAACTATGGCCAGCTACGAAACCCGCGTTCTGGTGTCAGCTCGTCGGTTTAAAGAATTAAAATCAATTGATGGCAATGACGAAATGGAATTACTTGAGCCTATCGAGAAAACGACCCGCGCGTTAAGCATCGAAGCGCCCAAAGAGTAAGCTAGCGATAAACAGTTTAGTTTTTTAATTTTCGGCACAGTTTTAGCAACCCTCTTGCTAACCAAGGGGGAGTATATGTCCATTCCAAACACTCAAAACAAGATTGAAAAAGAAGACGGTTTAGAAAAACCAACACCGGCCTTAGAAAATTTGGCTAGTGACAATGAATCTCTGTTTAATCGCGGC
This sequence comes from Bdellovibrio sp. 28-41-41, assembly GCA_002256935.1. Classification (GTDB taxonomy): domain Bacteria; phylum Bdellovibrionota; class Bdellovibrionia; order Bdellovibrionales; family Bdellovibrionaceae; genus UBA2316. Next base: position 5,134 of record NCGL01000091.1, on the reverse strand, counting down.
GATGAATCTAATATCCTTGCCGATCAAGATATGACCAATGAACACGATATCACTACTTTAGACGAAAATATGGGCGCGATTTCAAACTCTATGAACACTTTGGAAGATGAACCGGATGAATTTCTTCAAGGCGATGTCGATGTCGTAACGCAAATAAATCTAACAACGCGGGCCATGGAAAAAGCAATTGATGATTCAGAAGGCCGCAGGGCTCATCCCAAACTTGACACTTATAAACAACCCTAACGGGGACTAATGCCACACGTTCAACAAAGTAAGCAGTATATAATACATTTCATGGTCACGACATGCTTGGAGACGTTCGATATTCAAAGCCAAAGAGCTGGGTTGGAATTGCTGCAGCCATGTCGGAATGTCATCTTATAAGATAGTATAGAAAATCACCACTCCTATATTCAGCATAGTGAGCGGTGATTTTTTTACCTTTATTGTTTTCTTTATGACAAAACAGAACGACGCTTACCAAACGCTTTTGCGAGCGCGAGCACGATGATCGCACCTAACATCGCACCAAAGAATCCCGCTGGCTCATCCATGTGATAAATTCCAAAGGCTTGCCCCAAATACGTTCCGACGAACGCGCCAACGATACCTACAAACGCTGTTAACCAGAATCCCATCTTATCGTCGCCTGGTTTAATAAAACGAGCCGCTAGACCAACGATGAAGCCAATAATAATTGTACCAATAATTCCCATAGAACCTCCTAATGTCTTGGTTCTATGCAGCGACTATGCCAGTGTAAACCGCAGGGCAGCTCTCACAACGGCCAAATTAGATCACCATTAATGTTTTAAAAATGGCGGGAATATTTTAGGCTTAGAATCGCGTTTCATATAAGAGGCTTTGCCAATGGCGAAAGACCAGCATCGCAGACTGAGTTTAAATCATCGATTACCCAGTCTGTCATCTCGGGCGTTTTGATATCATCTGGTTGATGAACTATGTAGTAGAATCTTCTTAGTCCCATTTCTTGCCAGTCATTTATTTTTTGCGACCACAATTTAGCGCGCTCAAAATCCGTCATATGCAAATTATTTCCAATCAATCGCAACATCAAAAATGGCGCACTGACGGAACTATGCAGAACATCTCGTCGTCCCGCCACATCCGTGATGACTAGGCCAATCTCGCGACCTTGCAGATACTCCACCAAAGGTGCGAATACATGCCCATCTTGAAACCAGCTCGTATGGCGCAATTCTATTGTTAACTCATACGTATCTGGCCAGGATTTTAGAAAATGAAACAACTCTAATTTGTAGGCATAGCTGAACGTCGGCGGCAGCTGCATAAAACACGGCCCTAAGTTCGATCCAAATGAATCAATAGCTTTGATCCATGCACCTAGCCCTTGAGTATCTCGCAGACCACCTTGATCGTGAGAAATGAAGTGAGGGATCTTTGGTAGAAAGATGAAATCAGAGGGGACTTTTTTAATCCAGATTGAAACATTGTCTGCTGTGGGAATTCGATAGTGAGTAGTGTTGAGCTCAATACAATTAAAATTTCTAGAATAATAAAAAAGATATTCGGATGCAGATGTTTTCGGTGGATATATCCGCCCTACCCACTCTTTATGATTCCAGGCCGGAGCACCGATATAGATTTTAGTATTTTTAGTTCCATCGGCTTGGGCTTCCAAATACGGTCGAGTCAACGGATCTTCCGAAGGAAGATCCCATTGAATAGAGTTAAATTTAATTACGTTCTCGACTTTACCAAATTCCATTAAGTACCTTAAATGCTGTTGATGAATCTGTCATCAATGCATTTTAATAACCACCTTGCGAAATTCTTCTTTATTGTCAGTATACTTTTGTAAGCGTCTGGTCATTGAATTGTCGGTCCGCATCCTTTTTCACAAAACGCTTGCAGATGGAAATGCAAGGCCACGATGTTAAACCGAGGTCGGCTTATAAGCACTAGTATTCCACTAGGGACATCGAGTGCGACGTTCCTATTTTAAATTTTCTTTAACTAATTTTGTAACCACTTGTAATAACGACGATGGAACTAGGTCATCTCGTACGGATAAGTATATTTTCTTCTCAACAGTCGGCAAATCGTCGACTTTAATTTCCGATATCAATCCAAAATCAACGCCTCTCTGCGCAAGTATCACCGGTACAAACGCCAGATGTTGTGAACCAATGACAATCTCAAGCGCAGTCTCGCCCGTTGTGGCTTCATGTCCAGAAAAACGGATTCCCCAAGGCAGTGGACATTGATCTTCGCCGCGAATAAAACCTTGTGAGCTCCACCCCGTCGGCATGACGAAGGGATACTTAACAACATCAGAGGAAGCGATTGTTTTTAGTTTAGTCAATGGGTGATTTTTAGCGCCATATAAAGCCCAGCGTAAATTTCCAATTTCATAGGAACTCCATACTCGCGTCCATTCTAGAACACCAATATGCACGGCCATTTCAAATGCGCCATTAAGTCCTTGAGCCACGAGTGAATTATTCCCAAACTCAACCAAACGAAATCTGGTTCGGGCACGTGTCACACACACAGGTTCTAATAAAGGCGGCAATAGTCGACTACTAATAAAACTTGAAGAACCAATACCCCATACCTTGTTTCCGGAATTCTTCTTGATTGAAGCTGGCGCCATTGGGGCGGTCAATTTCAAAACCTTTTCGGCGATCTCCATCAGCTCGTTACCTTCGGATGTTAATAGGATTCCGGAGACGGACCTTCTCAATAAACTCTTACCTACCTTCTGCTCCAAACGCTTGATAGCCTTGGAAACCGCACCGGGGGTCATATCTAGTTGACGGGCGCATTCACGAAGTGATTTGAGTTTAGCGGCTCTGAAGAATAAATCTAGGTCGGCCAGGCCGACATTAGGCATAAGCAGGCTCATGCATAAGAGCTACCATCAGTGATTCCAATTTGGAAACACTAATCGACAATTTGAACGGCTTACATGCACAAATGTTTTTTACTATATGTAGATTCAAGAAGGGGTGTTTATGAAAATCATGAATCTACTAAGAAAGATATTAAATAGCGGTTTAACAGCAACGATACGTCAAAGTGTACGCATTCCAATCGAAAACCTGGAAGCCGACTTTATTACATTTAAAGGATTAATCGACGGCCAAGAGCACATTGCTCTAGGATTGGGTAACTGGAAATATACAGACAAGCCTCTCGTTCGTATTCACTCAGAGTGTCTAACCGGTGATGTGTTTGGCTCTGGGAAATGCGACTGCGGCGAACAATTGAAAGAATCGATTCAAGAGATTCATCGCGTGGGCGGAATAGTCCTATATATGCGCCAAGAAGGACGCGGCATTGGCTTGTACAACAAATTAGATGCGTACGCATTGCAAACTAAAGGATTAGATACATACGAAGCTAATCAAAAACTGGGACTAAAAGATGACCTTCGCGATTACACGGCCGCAGCGCAAATGTTGCGTGCACTGAAAATCACGAAAGTAAAATTACTATCAAACAATCCAGACAAGATTCAACAACTACGCGACCACGGCATCACTGTGACGGATGAAGTTTCTACAGGCGTGTTTGAAAAACCATCGAATCGTAAATACTTAGAAGCTAAAGTTTTGAAAACTCATCATAGAATTGGCTTAGCTCATGTATAGGTCCGGAACATTGCCTGAAGTAACTCTAAAATGGGCACAGACTATAGATGGACAACTGGCCGATGATAGTGATCAATCGCAGTGGATAAGCGGCATTGAAGAACGCCGCTACACTCACCTATTAAGATCCACTCATCAAGCCGTGCTGGTCGGGGCCCAAACATTTTTAAAAGACCTTTGCCAACTAACGGTGCGGGATATCGACTACGATGAACTACAACCCGCGCGCGTGATCATTGATCCTCGAGGGCGCGTGCTAGCAGCACTAAAAGATAATCCACATTTAATTATCAGTCTACAAATGGGTCCGCGCCGGACCTATTTACTGACAGACATATTAGAAGACTTTGAAGATATTGACGAAAAATTTGACTCTACAAAACTGATTCGAATCAGTTACCGATTTAACGATTTCAGACAATGGTTGATGGGTGGGCTTCGTCAGCTCTCTTTAGTAATTGAAACAGCCGAGAACCGACGATTGAACTTTCTTATGGTTGAAGGCGGCGCTACAACGCTATCTGAATTTTTAAAAGCGGGCTTAGCGGATCGACTAGAAGTTGCGATCTCTCCTCTAATTTTGGGTGGCAGTCGCCATCGCGTAAGCTCGGGTTCATTATTGAAGAATGTGGATCGTTTTGATGTTGAATCTAAAGAGCAACTCGGTGCTGACATTTTACTTCGCTACAAGGTTAGAAAGGCGACCTCACTAAAACGGGTGATGATATGAAGACGATTCCATTTTACTTGTTGCTTGTAATGACGTTTGGTCTTGCCGGCCTTGATAAAATTATCGGTGCCAAAATTCCCAGTTGGTTTTTAGAGCAATTTAAAGGCAGCTTGCTGGATTTATTTCCTGGCTCGATGGAATTTTCGTTCGTTGCGATCGCACTGTTAGAAATCGCAACAGCCGCCGTATTAATTGTTGGCCTGTTGAAGAAAGAATTTTTATTGAAAGTTGCAAACGACAAACGGCTACTTCAGTACGGAGTTGTTTTAGCACAGGTTACTTTTATTGCTCTGGGATTTGGTCAACGACTGACTCACAAATATGATGCCGCCGGAGCCTTATTCTTCTACGCTGCTTTAACATTTATTGCCGGACAGATGGCTTTGAAAGCTGAATAGATGCCATTAATCGCTTTTCTTATTTCACGTGCGTGCAGTGTCTTTGGATTACAGATCCTAGCCTGCACATTTATTTTCAGAATTGTCGAACGCGGCGCTGATGCGTATAGTTTGAGTCAACTGGGACTTGTCGCGACAGTGGCATCGCTCGCCTTTGCATTTCCGATTGGTTTTGTGATTGATCACATGAAAAAAAGAACGGCGATCTTGGCTTCGCATTTTGTGTTACTACTGTTGACAATAGGACTTGCGATTATAAATCCGTCTGATTTTTTGACTATCTTGATCGCGACGGGATTAATTGCGGTCTCTAGAAATTTTCGCAGCATTTCTCAATTCACAGTGTTTGGTGAACTACTGCGAAA
>NCGL01000090.1 GCA_002256935.1 Bdellovibrio sp. 28-41-41 | reverse complement strand
GTTGAACCTTCACTGAACGAAATCGAATCACCTTTAGTTATCAAAGACTGAACAGTCCACTGATCTAGGCTTGGATTGTCAGACACATCACGGAAAAGGATGGCTTGGCCGTCAATTACGCGCTCTGTAGATTCGTTCTGAGCATTTGTTTCGATAAAACGATATGTAAAATCAGCTTGGATCTTGCGATCGCCGACATCACGGGTCCAAATTTTAACGATTTCCACACTTTTTGTGTCGGGCTTACGAGATTTTATAGTCGATTCGATCAACTCTTTCATTTTCGATTGAATGTCCGAGTGCGTCTCGAATTCAATAGGGGAACTGCTGTGTACAACATGCCACGTCCATGACAAAAGGATCACAAAAACTATCAGACTTAGAATTTTCATCATAGAATATTACCTCTATTTTATGTTAGACACTATAGCCAGATAAGTCATTAATGGCAAAATGAAACTCAAAGTTTTTCAATATTTTTGATAAACGTTTTCGACAACCGGCACAGAAAGAAAAATTCGAAAGGGTGTTAAGCAAATGGACTGGATGAATTCACTGTTGAATAAACGGGCGCAATTTGAAAAAAAGGTACTAGAAAACTGGAATCAAGCGCAGGAACTGATTGGTGGCGCGGTTGACGGCATGGTGGAAGACAAGCTTTGGCAGAACCTAAAAGTGTTTTTCGAAGTCAAAGGCATCCGCCCCCACATTGTCGACTTCATGTCGTATGTGGAAAAATGGACACCTCAAGCCTCTAGAGAAGCATTGAGTTATTTCCTAGACTTTTTTAGACCATCAACCCTAGGTATGGGTCTTCGGGTTTCAAAAATGAACGACACTCAAATTGAAGTCGTTATCCCAAAGCGACCAAGAAATTTGGATGAAGACGGCGAATGGTTAGATTCAGCGATCATCACGGCCAGTGTCGAGAGCTTTAAAATCTTGTGGCTGCGACATGCCCCGATCGGCGAGTTCAGTTTTCAAATCGACAAAATCGTTTATGAAAAACGTAAAACCGAGGAAACAGTTTCTCTGCGCGTACGTTACGAATTATCAGCAGAAGCCCGAGAGTCCGCATTGACTGAACTAAGATCGAATTCGGCGTCTAGCGTAGATACCACATTGTTTATTTTTAATGATAAAGATGCCATCGTGTCTGAAGTTAAAATCGTGGCAAAATTAAAATCAGCACTCCAATTGAAAGAAAAAAATTAAAAGAGATTTGTTATGGCTATTATTGAAACAGAGATAGATTCTACCGGCAGTGATTTTGCGGCCAACAAAAAATTTATGACCGGTCTTGTAGAAGAACTGCAAAGCCGAATCAACACCGTAAAAATGGGTGGCGGCGCGGATGCGCTGAAGAAACACAAAAGTCGCGGCAAATTATCAGCCCGCGAACGTATTGAATTTTTAGTCGACTCAGGAACAAGCTTCCTTGAGTTTTCTTCGCTAGCAGCATGGGATGTTTACGACAACGAAGCGCCGGGTGCGGGTGTTGTAACTGGTATCGGCGTCGTTTCTGGTATCGAAGTCATGATCGTCGCCAACGATGCGACCGTTAAGGGCGGAACGTACTTTCCTCTGTCTGTAAAAAAGCACCTTCGCGCGCAAGAGATCGCGCGTGAAAATGGTTTGCCATGTATTTATCTAGTCGACAGCGGCGGCGCTTTCTTGCCATTGCAGTCTGAAGTATTTCCTGATCGCGATCATTTCGGTCGCATATTTTATAACCAAGCTCAAATGTCAGCAGAAAATATTTCGCAAATCTCGGTGGTCATGGGTTCATGCACAGCGGGCGGAGCGTATGTTCCTTCCATGAGTGACGAGAACGTGATCGTAAAAGAAAACGGAACTATTTTCCTTGGTGGACCTCCGTTAGTAAAAGCAGCGACGGGTGAAGAAGTTTCCGCGCAAGATCTAGGCGGAGCGCTCGTTCACTGCGAAGTCAGCGGTGTGACAGATCACTTTGCAGAAAATGATGAAGACGCATTAGAAATCACAAAAGAAATTGTGAAGCATCTAAACAAACGTCGTGAAATGCCGATCACTCAACAGCCGTATCAAGAGCCGAAATATCCAGTTGAAGATGTGTATGGCTTGATCCCCGAAGATTCAAAACGTCCTTTTGATGTTCGCGAAGTGATCGCGCGTCTTGTGGACGGATCTGACTTTCATGAATTCAAACCGTTGTATGGAAAAACACTGGTGACAGGCTTTGCCCATATCTGGGGTTTCCCTGTCGGCATCATTGCAAATAATGGCGTGTTGTTCAGCGAAAGTGCATTGAAAGCGGCACATTTTATTGAGCTCTGTGAACAGCGCCAAATTCCGTTGATCTTCTTGCAAAATATCACAGGCTTTATGGTCGGCAGAAAATACGAAAATGAAGGCATCGCTAAACATGGCGCCAAGATGGTTATGGCCGTCAGCAACGCCAGCGTTCCGAAATTCACAGTTGTGATTGGTGGATCATACGGCGCGGGAAATTACGGTATGTGCGGACGCGCGTACCAGCCTCGCCAGTTGTGGATGTGGCCGAATGCGCGTATTTCCGTTATGGGCGGCGAGCAAGCAGCTAATGTTTTGCTCACTGTAAAGAAAGATCAATTAGCACTTAAGAAAATAACGATGTCTGAGCGAGAACAAACAGATTTTAAAAAACCAATCCTAGATAAATACGCAGCGGAAAGCTCCGCTTATTTTTCTACCTCTAGAATCTGGGATGACGGCATCATAGATCCTAAAGACACTCGTCGTGTGCTGGCTTTGGGGATCGCCGCAAGTTTAAATAAAAAATGGCCCGAGCGTAAGCAGGGCGTTTTCAGAATGTAGGATGAAATGAAGACAATTGTATTTACAGAAATAGATCAAATTGCATTTATTAAGCTGAATCGTTCCGACGTTAGAAACGCATTCAACAGCGAGATGATCGAGGAACTGACTCAAACATTTTTAGCGCTTCAAGCGCGCGCAGATTTGAAAGCGGTCGGTTTAACGGGCGAGGGCAAAGCGTTTTGTGCTGGTGCCGATTTAAACTGGATGAAATCGATGGTGAATTTTTCTTTGGATGAAAACAAGAAAGATTCAGAAAAATTATATGAAATGTTTGCGGCGATGAAAAATCTAGATCTACCGATCGTGGCTCACGTTCAAGGCGCTGTTTTCGGTGGGGCTTTAGGATTAGTGGCTTGTTGTGATTACGTGGTGGCTGAAACCGGCACTAAGTTTTGCTTCAGTGAAGTGAAGCTGGGAATTGCGCCGGCAGTTATTTCTAGTTTTGTACTAGATAAATGTACGCCCGCAGTAAAATACTACATGACGTCGGCGGAAGTATTTACGGACGTGCAAGGTCAGCAGTTAGGACTTGTAAACCTAGCCGGCAGCAAGGATGAAGGAACAAAAGAATTTCAGCGCGTGCTTCATTTGTATAAAGAGAGCGGCCCCGTGGCAGTTCGTCGCACGAAAAAGCTACTTCGTGAATTATCATTGCTTAATCCAAATCAACATAAAGATGTAACGACTAAACTTATCTCTGAACTTCGCGTGTCGAATGAAGGGCAAGAGGGAATTAAAGGGTTTCTAGAAAATAGAAAACCAAGTTGGAAAGCCTAAGGGAGACAGATTTTGAAGAAAACAGATCTATCTAATCTAGCTATTAAACGTCTTGCGATTGCTAATCGCGGGGAAGTGGCTGTTCGAATTATCAAAGCCTGCGAAGAGCTCGGTATCGAAACCGTATTATTGCACTCGGACGCCGACATAAATTCTAGAGCGTACCGCATGGCTGATCATAAAGTCTGCATTGGTGGGTCGACTCCGGCTGAGAGTTATTTAAATATCAAATCTAACATTCAAGGTGCGAAAGCTAAAAGCGCCGATGCCATTCATCCTGGCTTTGGATTTTTAAGTGAAAATGCAGATTTCGCCAAAGCCTGCGTAGATGCGGGATTAATCTTTGTGGGTCCATCAGAAAGTGCGATTCGCAGCCTGGGTGATAAAGTTCACTGTAAAGAGCTGGCGAAGAAATGCGGAATTCCATTGGTACCAGGTTATGACGGTGACGATCAAACGGTTGAAACTCTATCAAAAGAAGCCGCACGCATTGGTTACCCCTGTATCGTTAAAGCTGCTGCTGGCGGCGGTGGACGCGGGATGAAACTGATCAGTCAAGCGTCTGAAGCGCTCGAGCGTATTGAATCGGCTCAACGGGAATCGTTGTCTGCATTTGGTTCATCCAAAGTATTCTTAGAAAAATATCTAGATCGCGCTAAACACATTGAATTTCAAGTGTTCGGCGATTCGATTGGTAAAGTCAGACATTTGTTCGAACGTGAATGTTCTGTTCAACGTCGCCATCAAAAAATTATCGAAGAAGCGACATCACCATCACTGACTCCTGAACTACGCCGAAAAATGGGCGAAGCCGCTACATTGATCGCGCAAACAGCGGGCTATCGCAGTGCCGGTACAGTTGAGTTCCTATTTCAAGACGGAGAGTTCTTCTTACTCGAAGTCAACACGCGCTTGCAAGTAGAGCATCCCGTGACGGAAATGGTTTTAGGAATTGATTTAGTTAAAGCGCAAATTTTGAATGCCTGTCAGAGTTTTGTATTTTCCGAAGATCAGTACAAATCATTTCAAGGTCACAGTATCGAGTGCCGCGTGTATGCGGAAAACTCATACGAAGGCGGAATGCCAAGCACGGGAAAATTGGGACATGTTCATTTTCCTGAAGGACCTGGACGCCGCTTTGAATACGGCTTTGAAGAAGATGATGTCATCACATCTTTCTATGACCCAATGATTGCAAAAGTGATCGTGTGGGATGAATCTCGCCCGCGGGCCATTCAAAAGATGATTGAAGTTTTAAATCAATCCGTAATTTTCGGCGTGCATACGAATATTCCGTATTTAAAAGCCATCTTGTCCCATCCGGAATTTATTGCAGGCACGATGACGACTCAATTTATTAGTAAATATTTTTCTGAGCCGCTGAAGCCGCCGACGCGAGAGCCAGCCCTAGAAGTCTTCGTTGAGGAAATGAAAAAACAAGTCGGCAAATCAGCGCCAAGTGAAAAATCGGCAACCGCCGGCAACGGGTACCAAAATCCATGGTCTGAACAATGGAGGATGTGGTGATTCAAAAATTTGAAAAGAAAATCGGTAATCACGTTCACAAAGCCATCGCTGAAAAAGTCGGTGATAAAATCTGGATTCATGTGAATGGCGAAACTTTGGTATTTGATGCGGAAACAACCGGTCGTCGTCGCGGCAAGGTTGCGGGCAAAGACGCCAAATCCAATACTATCTTGGCTCCGATGCCGGGCAAAATCACAAAGCTATTTAAAAAACTGGGTGATGTTGTAACCGTTGGCGAAAGCGTACTTGTGATGGAAGCCATGAAAATGGAATACACGCTAAAATCAAATATGGCTGGCACTATCAAGAAAGTAGCATTTAAAGAACTAGATCAAGTCGCGCTAGGTGCATTGATCGTAGAAATCGAACCTACTAAGGAAACATAAGAGTTCAGTATGGCATTACCTAAAAATATTAAAATTGTCGAAGTGGGATTACGTGATGGATTGCAAAATGAAAAAGTAATCTTGAGTGTCGATCAAAAAGTAGAACTAGGTAAACGCTTGATACAGGCCGGTGTTCACCGTATCGAAGCCGGTGCGTTTGTTCGTTTTGATAAAATTCCACAAATGCAAGGGACGGATCAGGTTCTAGCCAATTTATATAATTGGAATAAGAAACCCCATTACTCGGTATTGGTACCGAATGAACGCGGTATGGAAGAAGCCCTAAAATTAAAACCAGCTGAAGTCGCTGTGTTTGCCGGATGTAGCGAATCGTTTTCAAAACGAAATATCAATTGTACGATTGAAGAGAGCTTCGAGCGTTTCAAACCTGTGTTTGCGCTAGCGAAGAAAAACAAAATCAAAGTTCGCGGATATTTAAGTGTATGTTTCGGTTGCCCGTTTGAAGGTGAAGTTCCCGAGAAAAAAGTAATCGAGATGGCGCATAGACTTTATAAAATGGGCGCTTTTGAAATTTCAATTGGCGACACCATTGGGGTAGCTCACGTTGGACAAGTTCAATCGATGTTTAGAAAAATGAAAAAGAAAGTTCCCGTAAAAGCAATCGCAGGGCATTTTCACGATACGCGCGGACAGGCTCTAGCCAACATTCTTGCGGCCTACAACGAAGGTATTTCAGTTTTTGATTCTAGCATTGGCGGCCTTGGTGGCTGTCCTTACGCACCGGCAGCTACAGGTAACGTAGCAACAGAAGACGTTCTTTATATGTTTCAAAAAATGGGCGTGAAAACCGGTATTGATTTAAAGAAAGTTTTATCGATCGCGCCTTGGTTGCAGCAACAGATGGGCAAAGAGCTTCCGTCTAAATTAGGAAATGTGGGACTGTTAAAACCTCAGCCGATTTTATAGTCCTTGCTAAGTAGTGACCCACACGTCTTCCAACGCGACTCTCGAAGCATCTTATTTCTTTAACCCAAGCCGCAATAACTCGATAATTAAGGATTGGTACTTCTTGTTTTCGATTTTAGCTTTGTTCTTGAGTGTTTTTAAAATATTTCCTGGAATTCGAAGGCTAATCATCACAGTAGGATCATCTTTATCTTCAGAAAGTTGGCGCATAGACTCTAAATACTGAAGTGCCTCTAAAGGACTTGGTTCTGATTTAACTTTTCTTTTTCTCATCTATTTTATTCCTGATATTTTCTATATCCAACAAGTCTTGAGGACGCCCGGCTTTCAACTTCATTTTTAAAAGGTCCTGTAAAGAAGCTACTGGAATCTTCCTGCCACCAACGGAGATTTTTTCAACATCCAAATTGGCGATATCTTCTGTAATTAATATATCTACTTGCCTAGTAGGATTTTGATAATCCACAAAAGACCAAGCTATTAAATTTCGTTGTTCAATATATTCTTTTCGCATTTTTATGACGTCTTGAGCTCGAATCGGAAGTCTGGACTTTAAATGGATTTTTAGAAAAGCTTTTTCAATAAGTTCAAAGTCCTTTAAGGATAAAGATAAAACTAAATCTACATCCATAGTTGCACGCACGATACCATGCAGGGCCAAGGCGTACCCGCCAACGATGGCATATTTAATTTTTACTGATTCAACTGAATCGATAACTTCGTATAAAAACATATTTCCATTGTATATACTTGTATATACAATGGAAAGTCCTGATTTCAGTTTAAAGCACGAAAAGCCATAAAAACGTTATAAGGCATTTATACCAACCTCTCTGACGCCAGAATCACCTAATTTAGCTACATTGGAAATTCATAGACTTGGTCAAAAAGACAAAGATCGATTGATACGAAGATGGGTTAGTCTTAGAAGTTTGTAATACTACTTCAGAATTTAGGTGGGACCTTACAAAAACAATTGCTGACCATTATAGTTACCTTTTTTGAACCATGAGTTTGGTCAAAGTGTCCCGTCATGATTGACAGAGTGTCGCGAAAAAAAAGCCATATCGAAAGTAGAGCGACTCAAGTATTGGAATGAAGAATGCAAAATGAAGAATGCAAGAAGTGATTAAAGGGGTCGATCTACTAAAATATTACGAAGATTTCGTAGTTAAATAATCAAGGGGGATTAAATGGGTAAGATGATTTTGTTAATGGTGTTTTTGAGCGGTTTCGTAGTTAACGCGGCGCCAGCGAGACTCACCGTTCAGGTTGGAATCAGTGGTGTCTATGCGCCGGGTGGTTTTGATTCGTCAACAGACGCCTACGTTGTGGTAAATGGTGTCTTTCAAAATGGATGCTATAAATGGGATCGCGCTGATGTAACAAAAATTAGTGAATTCAATCGCGAAGTCAGGTCCTACGCGTCAGTTAGCCAGGGAATGTGTATTATGGTCTTGATTCCCTATCAAAAAGAAGTTCGTCTAGGCCAATTGACTACTGGCAAGCATAGTATAAAATTTTTGAACGGGGATGGTACATATATAGAAAAGAATTTAGTCGTCGAATAGTTGCTCGCTGGATTGTTTAAAAAAAGGAGGGTGAGTTTGCAAAAGCTTTTAATTTTTCTTTTGGTCACAGCCCTGTTAGCCTGTGAGGAAAAAGACAAATTCAAAAATTGGGAAAGTGACAGTTTTAAAAGTGCTTCTGACCAATCCGACTTTAAGGGACGCCTTGCACCTCTTGCCGATGAAGCTAAAGTGACTCCTATTACTTGGGGGAATGTTGCGATATTTCGAAGCGAACAAAAACATAATTCCATTGACGTTGACGGGTCCTCTTTAAAGTGGCTTGTTAATGATAGTAAAAACGTTTTTTTTGCAAATCTTCATTACATTGATTCGTCAGAGCAAGCCTTTCGCAGTCCCGAAAATTCAATTGAGAAATTCAAACAGCTGAATCCTCCTGATAAAATTCCTCTTTTAAAAAGCGAATCTCTTATTTCTTATGAGTACAAATGGGTTTTTCTTTTTGGAACACCAAAGCTATATTTAGTTACTTTTGTCGAGGATCGAAACAAACAAGTTAGAAAAAAAATGTTTCGGTATGGCGTGCTTTCCCGTCAACAGATTGTTGGCAGTGCATTTGAAGGTTCCCAGGTTCGAATCTTTCCTAACGGTCCAAAGTGGAGCGCATTAACAGATATTGAGATTCCGCTTCTAAAGAACGAGCCATTGTCCACTGATCATTTGCGTGTTGTTAGTGATTCGGCACGGCCTGTCGAAAAAATTGAACCTTGGATGAAATTTGACATTTCTGATGAGCGATTCGATCAGGTTCAGGTATATTATTATTTACAAAAAAGTTTAGAATTTCAAAAAAATGTACTTGGTTTTGAGTCACCAGCAAAACTGAAAGCGCGCGTTCACGTTGGTTTCCCTGCTAACACCAATACAGCCTTTTATTTTAATAATGAGATTCGATTGGGGCAGGGGGATGATGTTTTTTATTCTCAACTCTCAAGAGATCCATCCATTGTCTATCATGAGTCGATGCATTTCCTAATAGATCAGGTGGCCGGGCTGCCATTTCAAGGTGAAGGAGGCTCGATCAACGAAGGCTTTGCTGATTTTTACACGGCTGTGGCGCTTAAAAAGCCGACCATGGGCGAGTCGTCCTACTTGAAGGGTCCTTATAAGCGTAACATTGCAATCCCGGTCAAATTTTCGGATAGGAATGGTGGGCTATATCATGACAGTGCTATTGTTAGCTCCATGCTTTGGCAAATCAAGGAGCTTTTGGGGGAGTCAATAGCATTAGAAATCTCAAGAGAAGTGTTGCTCAGACTCAGTGGGAATAGCGATTTTGCGGCTTTCAATAGGCAACTACAAAAGTCCGCCTGTTCCAAAAAAGACTGGGAGAAGATTAAGGAACTATTAACTAAAATGGATTTTCCGTTGATAACATTATGAGTTCTTTTTTGTTGGGAAGTTGGCTATTTGTGGCTATATTCTACCGCGATCAAATACTCCCATTGCCTAATGAGGCGCTTAAGCAATACTATATTTTTAGCTCGCAGTCCGAGAACAAGGTTTTTTATTTTCGACTTGGTGAGCGCGGAACCTGTGAGCGTACAGCTAGCTATGAAATCAAAGGGTCCACTATAGAGCAGACCGTTACGAATTTGAGTTCTGAAAATGCTGACTTCTGCAGTCAGGACCCTGATATGCAAATTATTTTTATATTTGAAAAAGTAATTGATTAGGGCGAGTTCGGCGATTGCATTTTCTGTGGTTGCAAGCAGGTTGCTAAATAGTCATGGGCGGGGGTGTGAGGCATATGGCGATAGTGGGCAATATTATCGACTTTCCAGGTCCATAAGAAATCAAGGACAGCCAAATCGCGCATGTGCGACCAATGATTGAACCGTTGAGTAGTGGTTTAGAAGCGTGGACTTACGGTGGGATCGGCGCATCACTATTGTAACAACATTTATTGCTACTTTTTGAATCCAGAACTAATTCGCGAAATCGACTTTGAACCTTGATCGCTATTGGACACTTTAGGTTTTTCTTGTGAGGTACGCTTGTTCCTCCTGGGAAATCCAAACATAGTTGCCAGTTTGACTGCGGTTTTGTGCCAGCATCGCTAACGGCTAGTTTTCGACAGCCTGTATAATAACAGATTTTTCCATCTTTGTGTGAGTTCATTACTTCCTTCGACAATGAATATCCATCACCACGTTTTTTCGCGTCCGGGCCTTCGTAATCCCCATATATCCCTCCGCCATTGAAGTCAGTTCGATTTAGACCTGGATCTTGCGAGCACTTTGCAGACATCGAAATATAAGTAACTACCTCATCATCGATCTGATCAATACCGCAGGCAGGCTTTCCGGCGGCCAATACTGGAGCTGCAATTGTTACCAACAAAATTCTGATTATAATTGAATTCATCTGACTTTTTTCATACACAATTGTTTTGATTCGTCTTTGAAAAAGTCAACAGTCTAATGGTTTTAGTTCGCTAATCGATCCTTTTCTCAGAGCCTTTTGGTAGGGCCGCTTTCAATACATATAAGGTTAGTTTCTGAATTACCTTACCTAGCGGAAATTTTGCTTCGCCGGCATCATTACCTTTATAGTCAATCTACACAACACTGACTGTTTTTGCGGTGTCAAAAATGGCGACAGTCTTTGAATTATTACTAGAACTTTTTATTTTAATGCGAATTTTGTCACCCTCGATTATTTTACACGAACTTGGGCCTGGGGAGGTTTCGTGGGTTACATTAAGGGGTTGTTCGCATTATCAGTGAGTGCAGTATTGCTAACGTCGTGTGGGAAAGGATTCGAATCCATCGAAGAATCTACTACCGTAGGCGTCCCGATATTACAAAAAGTCACAAAAGAAACCTACATGAGTGGTCACAAGTTTTGCGACATGTACACCAACACGAACAATTCAAGAACAGTAAAAATTTATACTTATTTAAAACGTGAATTTGATCCTAAGTTACCGTCATACATTTTTGTAGATGGGGGCCCTGGTCAGAATACGCACGCGTACCCAGATATTTTAGGCTCTGGGTTTAATGAAATTCACTTTGATCAGCGCGGTGTCGGCTGTTCTGCGCCCGATACCTGGGAAGAGTATACGGATCAGGAATTATATTCGTCTTTCAAGACTGCTAACGATATCGACGAAGTTCGTAAAGCCTATGATGTAAAATCAGTTTCTATATATGCCGTTAGTTATGGAACTCTTCCAGCAACTATTTATGCAAATAAATTTGAAGCAAATGTAAAATCAATTGTACTTGAGGGCGTATTAGGGACGGTTGAGACCTTGTCTCGCTATTCTCACCGAGTAGAGAAATACAATTTGATTCTGAATTCCCTGACTGAGAAACAAAGAGATGCGTTTGATGATGTGGTTTATGGCAACAGCAATAAACAAAAATATGTTTTGATGTACTTACTAGGAACAGCTGGTTTTCGCGATGGCGGGTACTATTTCAAGAAACTACTTCCTGAATCGGGTGGAATCAACGCCAGTGAATTTGATCGCGCTTATGGCAACATCATGAAAGAGCAGAATCCATACAATACAGCTCAACATCCTGGTGCTACGGATGAAAACGTGTTGACGCGATTTTACTGCAAAGAACTGGGTGGATTTTCAAAAGATAAGTTTACGATGAATTACAATCGAACGCGCGGCTTTGTAGAAGAGCCCACGGTCGATAAAACTACATGGGCGGAAGAATGTGCTGCTCAAGGTATCACACTGGCAATGGAAAATACTTATGATGAGCGTAAGTATCCGACTAATGCCACAGTTTATTATTTCCAAGGTTCACACGATGGCGCTACGATTGCGTCCGGCGCCCTGAGCCACTGGAAAACAGTGCCACAGAAGAAGTCATTTTTTATGTTATCTAAAAAGGGTGGACATAATCCTGGCTTAACTAAAGCGAATGCCAAAGATAAAGAAATTTCTAAGATACATAAGCAGCTATTTAGCGATGCTTTTTCAAACAAAAGGATCACCGTCGATTTTGTTAAGCAGTTAAATGCTAAAATTACCTCGACCACAGTAGAAGAAGATAAAACGCAATCGTTCATCACGTGGGAGTTGTTCTCAGGCACTAAAACGGACTTTTCAGCCGTAGAAAACGAATTTGGCGGTTTGCGCCGCTGGAAGCAATAATAGACGACACCAGCATTCTGTCATATGATTACTCTATTAGGGAGTAATCATATGAAATATTTTATTATTTTAGCTCTAGCGTTCTTTTCTTTCCTAGTTTTTGCTGGTGACGGTGCGGGTGAGAAAATTGGCAAAAAAGTCGATAAAACGGTAGAAGACGTTTCTGATTTTTCAAAAGAACAAAAAGACAAAATCCAAAAAGAATTTAAAGAACAATTGGCCTCAATTGATAAAGAGATAAAAGATATCAAAGAAAAAGCTAAAAAAGCTAAAGAGACTGCCAGTGATGAGTCCAAAAAACAAATCAATGATCAGATTGAATTTCTAGAAAAAAGAAGATCCGAATTAAAAACTGATTTTAAAAATCTACAAAATTCGAGCGGTAAGGCTTGGGATCAAGTTAAACTTGGTTTTCAAAACAGCATGACGACACTAAAAGAATCGTTCCAGAAAGCTAAGCAAGAATTCCAAAGTGAAGAAAAAAAATAAGTTTTATTCCAGTACTGTCGATCAGCGCACGGAAGTCGTATTCGAAGATTCCATAAATTCACTGGAGTCTTTGTTTGCCGACGGTAATATTATCCTGGTCGATAAGAAATTGAAGAAATCCGTTTCTGTATTTAAAGATTCGAAATCTTTGATTTTGTTTTTGGATGGTGCTGAAGCCACAAAATCCATGACGATGCTGACAAGAGTTTTGGATCAGATTTTTAAAAATAAAAAAATAGGCGTTAACAAAAAAACAAAGCTTGTCGTAATCGGCGGGGGAACGCTGGGCGATTTTGGCGGGTTCCTATCTCATATCCTGAAACGCGGTCTGCCGTTAATAATGGTTCCTTCAACGTGGCTATCAGCTATGGACAGCGCCCACGGTGGAAAAAACGGAATTAATTTTAAAGATATTAAAAACCAACTAGGAACAATCTATTCACCGCAAAAAGTTATTCTAGTGAAATCATTATTGGACCAGCAGCCCATCGACCGCACAGTCGAAGGATTTGGCGAAATAATTAAAATTGCCTATATCCATTCATCAAAATTTTTTAAACAGGTTTCTAAAGAAAGGCTTTCAACCTTAGATTTGTTTTCCTACTTGCCGGCAGCCATAGATGCCAAATACAGCGTGGTTAAAAAGGATCCTTTTGAAGTGAAGGGCATTCGTTATCTATTAAATTTCGGACATACAATTGCCCATGTGTGGGAAGCTAAATTGAATATCCATCATGGTATTGCCGTGTTACTAGGAATGTACTTTGATTTTCTGTGGGCTTCGGCTCGTGGATACAAGATTGAAAAAGATATAGAAGTGTTTTTTAGTTCAGAAATCGTTCGTGGTGTTTTGGGCCTATTCTATAATGAAGGATTGTTCTCGTTACCAGATTCGGTGGTGGCTAAAACACTTTCTGCAGACAAGAAAAAAGAAAATCAATTCGTACGCTATGTTTTTCCTGATAAACCGGGGAAATTGAAAATTGAATCGGTGACCGTGGATCAAATTGTACAAGAATACCAACGACAAAAGAAAATGATTGGATCAAGCGTTGAGCGCCAACACTCTGCGGTTTAAATCCGACCAATTTAAATATCATGGCGAAATTGACGATTCAAAGTCGATTGTAAACCGGTTATTGATTGTTCAATCCCATTATAAAAACTTAAAACTAAATTTCGCTTCCGAAGCCGAAGACGTATTGTATTTGCAGCAAGCATTAAGAGATTTAGAACAAGGCTTATACGAATTTGAATTAGGTTCTGGCGGCACAACATTTCGATTTTTTCTAGCACGATTGAGTCGTCAGCCCGGGCGCTATATCGTCCGCGCTCATCCGAAACTACTATCACGCCCTCAAAGAGACTTGTATCAAGCGCTAGAACACTTGGGCACACTCGTGACCTTTATCCCAAATGGTTTGAGTGTTAATTCTTTGGGATGGAAAGAGACTCCATCTGTTAATGTAAAGTCAGATTTAAGCAGTCAGTTTGCCTCATCGATTTTGGCTAATTGTTGGAATCTAGATCATCCGTTTACTATTGATCTGGGCAAGACGGTGGTATCAAGTTCGTTTCTTGATCTGACCCAGAGTGTGTGTCAGCGCCTTGGTATGAAAATCGACGTCGATGGGACGTGCTTAAAAATCGAAGCGAATCAGCGGGTCAAAGTTAAAAAACTCGAAGCCGAAGTCGATGCGAGTTCGTTATTCACTCTGTCTTGTTTCGCGTTGTTATTTGGGGAGTTAAAAATCAAGCCTTGCTCAAATAGATTTGGCCAACCCGATTTTCAATTTCTAAATTTCTTTAAAGACTGGGGCATCAGTTACAAGCTGGATAGCAAAGGTTTTAGTATTTCTAAGCAAGAGCTGCCTAAATTCGTAGAAGTGAATTTAAAAGACTGTCCTGATTTATTTCCAGTGCTAGCTGCATTTCTAAGTTTTTGTCCTGGCTTGCACAAGCTTCATGGCGCACCACACTTGGTAAACAAAGAATCAAATCGCATCGCTAAAACTCAAGAGTTATTAACGTCAGCAGGCGTGCAGGCGACTCCTCTGGCAGACGGAATGATTATCGAGGGCCAAGAGGGTCGAGTGCCTAAGAATTTTAGTTTTAATCCAGCTAATGATCATCGCATGGCATTTGCGGCCGCTATTTTTGGTTTTGCGGGTTCTGAGGTTGATTTAGAAGATCGATATGTAGTCAAAAAGAGCTTTCCGCAGTTTTGGGATATTTTAGGATTAGAAAATGATGGATATTAAAATAGTTCTGATCGGCCATCGTGGTGTCGGTAAATCCGAACTGCTTGTGCGATTGAAGTCATACTTTCCTCAATTTCATTATTTTGATTTAGACGCTGTCATTGCGGAAAAACTAGCAAATCCAGTTTATAAAATTTTTGAAACGTTTGGTGAAGAATATTTCAGATCCAAAGAAGTTGAACAAGCGCGCCTGATCCTAAATAAAAAAGATGTCATCGTATCATTAGGTGCCGGTTTTAATTTAGAGAACTTGCCAGAAGATGTGATATGTATTTGGGTTCGTCGTCCAACTGACAGCGACGGGCGCATTTTTTTAAATCGTCCCACCCTAGATCCCAAGCTAAGTCCCTTAGAAGACTATCTGGCTCGCTTTGATAAAAGACAACGTAAGTATTTTGAAAAAGCAGATTTCATTTACGATATGCCGGAAGGCATCTCGATCCTAGAATCAAAAACTCTGGCAAAAAAAGGCGTTTTGATTCAGGAAAAGAATCTATTCAAAGAATTTCTTTTTCGTACGGGAAAAAAATGCAAAGGCGTTTTGACGCTAAATCCCTACAATGTAAATACGCGGTTAGCTTTTGAGACAGTAGAGTTCCGTACTGACATTTTCTCGGCCAAGGAAATTATTCGTTTGGTGGAAATTTTTGGCAAGAAATCAAAAATGATTCTCTCGTTCCGAAAAGATAACGTGCATGATCTGGATGAATTGATGGATATTCTACCATCCTTTTATGCCGTCGACGTCGATTCCGAGCTGGGTGCGATCTTAGATCAGATTAACGCGAAAACATCGACAGCGATTCGCAAGAAGCTGATCGTTTCCTGCCATATTCCTGATATCGATGAAAACACTAAAACGTTAGATAGCTTGGTAAAAGTAAAGTCCAAAGCGATCGTGAAATGCTCACCAGTCATTCAATCTTTTACTGAGCTTAAATGGCTTTACGATTGGTATATGAAGAACCCGTCAGGGCGCATGATTTTTCCCCGCAGTGACGAAGATAGTAAAAACAGCGATTGGCAGTGGTTCCGCCATTTTATGTTATCAAAGCAAGTTTTGAATTTTGTAAACGACGGTTTTTCCACTGTGCCGGATCAACCTACATTATTAGATACATTTTTATATAACGATAGCTTTACTCAGTTTGCCGCCGTTATTGGTAATCCCGTTCATCATAGTTATTCGCCAGTATTCCATTATGAGTACATGAAAAAGCGAAACATGCCTTATTATCGAATTAAAATCGAAGAAAAGGAATTTGATGAAGCCTTGGATTTTTTGGAAGAAATCGGATTGCAAGCAGCGTCTATCACAGCTCCGTTTAAGGAAGCGGCTTATCGCCGGTATCAACCACGCGCGGGTACAGATATTAAAATTAAATCTATAAATACTTTATATCTGTCAAATGACGGGAAAGCACACATTGCTAACACAGATACCATGGGCCTTATGAAAACTCTGACTCAAATATCGAGTGAGGTTTTTAAAAAAGATCTTCAGAAGTTAACCATAGTATTATGGGGCGGCGGCGGCGTTGTGCCCGCTATTAAAAGCGAAGTTCCGAGTGTTCATTTAGTGGCTTCGCGTGATGGTAAACTGCCAAAGGGTACAAAAGACATAGATATATTGATTTGGGCGGCTCCTCGTAGCTTGCTGACTCAAGTTCCAAAAAATTGTACTATTGGAGCCGTTTTCGATCTAAGCTATGGTGGAAATTCGATGGGGCTAGAGTTAGCTAAGCAACATAACATCCCTTATTTTTCGGGATTGGAAATGTTCAAAGAGCAGGGCCGAGGTCAGCAATTATTCTGGAGTCAGTTTGATGAGCGCAAATAGTTTTGGTGGCCGTATAAAAATGCATACGTTTGGCGAAAGTCACGGTCGTGCAATGGGAACATTGATAGACGGATTCCCGGCAGGTGTGTCCATTAATTTAGCCGACGTTCAAGCTTATTTAGATCGCCGCAAGCCAGGAACTTCGGCTTGGGTATCTGCTCGCAAAGAAACCGACACACTTGAAATCGTCAGCGGAATTTTTGAAGGTAAAACTTTGGGAACTCCCATCTGCGGACTTGTATACAATCAAAATGCGCGCAGTGAAGATTATGAAAAAATTAAAGACGAACCTCGCCATGGCCATGCCGAAACTGTGTGGAAGAATAAATTTGGACACATTGATTATCGCGGTGGTGGACGTTCCTCTGGTCGTGAAACATTATCTCGAGTTATCGCCGGTGCCTTTTGCGAACAAGCTCTAAAGAAAGTTGCCCCTAAAATGGAAATCGTCGGTTGGGTCAGCAAAGTCGGTGAATGGACCTGTGATGAATCGATCGCTGAAAAATCAGATCGTGCAGCCATAGATAAAATGCCCGGTCGTTTTCCCTACAAAGACGATAAATTTATTTCTAAGAAGTTAGAATCAGCTAAAGCCAAAGGGGAATCTTATGGCGGTGTTGCTGAAATCATCGTGAAAAACCCGGTAGAGTCTTTGGGGCAGCCGGTATTTCATAAATTAAAAGCAGATATCGCTTCAGCCGCTATGAGCCTGGGCGCGACGTTAGGTGTTGATTTCGCTGAAGGATTTGAAAGTGTCAGCAAGCCAGGAACAGAATTTCACGCCAGCGATACAACGAAGCAATATGGTGGTATTCAAGGTGGAATTTCAACAGGTCAAACCATTCGCTTTAGAGTTTATTTTAAACCGACGTCGTCAATTCTAGATATAGCCAAAAAAGGTCGTCATGATCCATGCATCGTTCCACGAGCGGTTCCCGTATTAGAAGCGATGACGGCAGTAATTTTATTTGATCACTGGCTGTGGTCCAAAACGGATAAATTAGAAATATGAGCATGAATCCAAAACAAATCATCACTCGTTGTGTAGAAGAGTTCGAATCTAAAACTCAAGTGGAGCTAGTGATATTAATTCGCAAGCATTGCCAATCTTATTACAGTTATTTTTGGTTCTACACTTTGCTTTTTGTTCAAATATTTTGGGTATCCACTGTATTATGGAATGATTCATTTTCGTTTGAAGTCATTAGTGCAGAGTCTTTTTTCTTAATAGCATTTAGTTACCTTCTTCTAATGAAGTTTGAACTGATTAAGTTTTTAATCCCTAAAAAAACAAAAATTAGAAATATAAAAAATTTCGCTGCTAAAGAATTTCAAAACATGGGTATATATAATACAAGCCAGCGATCTGGTTTATTAATCCTCTATTCTCGTTGGGAAAATGAATGCCTTCTATTATGTGATAAAGGTGTTAAAGAAAAGCTGACGGATAAAGAGATTGAGACATTTACTGAAGAATTCAAAGTAGCATTCACAGATAAAAACCTAGGTGAATCTGTGGGGTCAATGATCCGCAGTTTTGGTGTCTATTGGCATACGAAATGGCCGAATGAAGATGATGAAAATGAAATTGTTCATTCGTACAGCGGAGATGACGAATGAGAAAGTTTTTTTATTACCAACTAGCAATCGCGGCCAGTATTATAACAACTATCGCATTAGAAGCGGAAGCTCGCATTGGCGGTGGTGATTCTTATGGTGGTGGTTCACGCAGTTCCGGCGGCGGCTATCGTTCGAGCGGCAGTGGCGGCGGTGACGCCGGTTTCCTGTTTGATATTCTGTGGTTTATTATTCGCATGATCATTCGCTACCCAACTGTCGGCATTCCGATGCTGCTGGTGTTCGCAGTGGCCGTTTACCTCTATTATCGAAAAAATCACAAGTACGAAGACTACTATTCATCATATGGAACCGAAGAGTATCGTCCTGTTGTAGTGAACAAGACTCGGGACTATGTGGAGAAGATTC
Organism: Bdellovibrio sp. 28-41-41; assembly: GCA_002256935.1. Classification (GTDB taxonomy): domain Bacteria; phylum Bdellovibrionota; class Bdellovibrionia; order Bdellovibrionales; family Bdellovibrionaceae; genus UBA2316. The sequence goes on along the minus strand of NCGL01000090.1, from coordinate 3,111 downwards.
AAGAACACGACGCTAATTTCTCGTTCCCGATCTTTAAGGACTTTGTTTTCTCGCTATACCATTCTTATCACGAAAATCGCGGTATTAATAAGTTAGATAATTTATCTGCCTTTTTTGATCCGAAATATTTAGCTAAGGATTCAAAAATAAAAAGTGTCGATGGTGTTGTGATCGGAAACTGTACTATTTCGCGAGCAACGATTAATGCACAAACTAATGAAATGACCATCGAAGTTGGATTTAGCGCCAATTACACAGAAGTCGATTTAAAGAATCAAAGCACCCGCTATAAACTGGCAGAAACTTGGAAGTTAAAAAAATCTTCAAAAATTCTTTCTAAAGCTCCGGAACGCATGAGCGCAACCATGTGCCCAAATTGCGGGGCGCCGATTACAGAAACTATTTCGGGCGTGTGCAAAAGCTGCAATCAATCCAATAAGAATGGTCGCTTTTCGTGGTTTGTCTACGACATCATGTCGACTAAAGAAGTATTAAAAGAAACGACATCTATTGAAAGCAATTTGGGTGTGACTAACCTTGTGGATTACGGGGTTCATCTGCCTACGATTAAAGATCGCTCGATTGAATCTATTATTTCAACCGATATCGTAATGAAGAATGAATATCATCATTTATACACTCGCGCGGAAAGAATCTTTATCGAACTACAAAAAGCATGGTCAGAAAAAAATTGGAATCTAGCGCGTCCTTATGAAACGGATACTTTGTTCCATTCGCATTTGTTCTGGATTGAAGATTTCAAAAAAAATGGCCAAACGAACTTCATTCAAAATCCAAAAATTAAAATGCTAGAACCTATTTCCATGTATAAAGATAAGTTCTATGCGAGTTTCACATTCCGAATTTTTGCCCAGATGATTGATTACACGATCGATAAAGAGGGCAATATTATTCGCGGAAATAAGCGGCGCCCGGTTGATTTTTCAGAGTATTGGACCTTCATTAAAGGCATCAACAGCAACGAGAAGTCGGCTAAGACTCAAGATTTTGAGTGCTGCCCTTCGTGCGGTGCCCAGCTTAAAATCGAGATGAGCGGAGTTTGCGAGTTCTGCGGAACGAAAGTTACCCTAGGACAATTCGACTGGGTGCTGAGCCAAATCGAACAGGACGAAGAATTTAGTCTGTAGAGCTGATATAATTCAGCTCGCAGGCTTTGTCGAAATTACCTGTCAAAAACTAGTACAGGTGAAAAATTACAATTTTACATTATCTTAACCTCTATATCAGAGAGGTCGAAAATGTTTAGAATTTCCAGTATAGCGGTTATATCTGTATTTGCGTTCCAAACAGCCTTAGCAAACAAATTAGAATGCCTTTACGTATACGGAAATGGCGATCTAAGAATTACCACCCAAATTTTATCGCAGCCATCGGGTACAGTGGGACCGGCGACACTATTAAAAATCCAGCAATCATTAGGATTAGACGAAATCAATTTTAAATACCTTCAAGTATTGATGGGCGCCTACGGAGAATCAATACGTTCTGTGAAGAATGATTCTACCATCGTTATCGCTGACCATGGTAACCTTGAGCAAGCATTGGGTAAAACAAGCATGGTTGTACCCACGGCTATTGCGAGTAAGTCTTTGATGAAATCAGTTCCTGTGACTGACTATGCCAGTATCGCTGCGAAAAAAGCAGACTATGAAGCGGCTACACCTGAAGTTAAATTTTGGGTGAAGAAATTAATGGCCGGTACTGGTTCTGGTATTGTGCGCGTAGAATTCTTAAAAGAGATTTATCAAAAATTAGGCAAATCGGCCTCGATTAAAATCGGTTCAAAAGGAACGGACTTGCACGCAGAAGTTGAAATTGATGGACAAATTCATATTTTAAATATCGCCGAACTTCAAATTTTGCAGCTACTAGCTCAGTCCGATAAATATAAACAAGTTATCTTTCACGATGTTGTTAGTAACGAAACTCAACAAAGTATTGAAACGACATGGTCAAAGCACAGTCCGCTGTTTAATGGAAAAACACTTTCAGACGTAGCGGCTGAAAAAGGTGAAGTTCGCTCGGGTCCTACAGTTCAGTTCCATATTCCAACCATCGGTGAAACGGGCGCGTTAACTAAAGAGCGCCTGGCACCAGCTGGTCACGGTCTATTTGCGATCGAAGCCGTGTACGCAACATTGAAAGACAACCTTCCTAAAACAAAAAAAGGTGAATCATTAATCGGTGTTATCGGTAATGGTGAAGATTTAATGAGTACACCAAGTTCTGACATCGTAGGCTGGATGGCTAAGGAGCAACTGCCGTTAGTTATGGTGACCACGGAAAAAACGGCTTTAGATAAACAAGGCGGCCAAATCGCTATTGGTTTTAACTCTAAAGGACAAGAGTATGTCACGATCGTTGAAAAAGCTCAGGCTGAAACGGCTGTTAAAAAGGGTCATCCCGAGCAAATGGATTTATTTGCTGCTTTAGGTTTGCGCGCTAACGTAATCGCTCCGGATTTGATCACAAACACGAAAAAACAAAAAGGCGCTGACGGGATAGAGAAGAGTTTTGTTCAGCTCGAAGGCGCTATGGGTTCGGTTGTATTGAAACTAGATCGCCTGTACCGTGAAACATTCAATGGTCAGCCGCTGGTTCACTTTTTAAATATTGGTAAAGACCACCGCACACAATACTTTGCACCGATTAAATCTGGTTTTGATTTCTTTATGCAATTCCACTCGGATCGCTTCATCGTCGATGGTCATGCATTTAAAATCGTAGATCAGCGCCCGGGCGCAATTCCGAAAGTAACTTTAGTTGATGATTTCTATAAAGAAGCTGCGAATGTTTTAAAAGCGTTCAAAGGTGCTAAGATTTTAGAACTAGATGAACTTTCAATCGAAGGCGCTGGCGTATTAATGCCAGGCTTGAAACTATCCGGTGTAGTGAAAGTTAAGAATTTATCGGGACAAGTGGTTCATTTGCCAACATTACTGCAACAAAATAAGTTTAAAGGTGTTGAGCTTAAAAACGTAAGTTTCACAATCGATAGCGAAGGCTCATTGATGATTACGGCTGCCCAGTAATATCGGGCTCGGTTGGTTTGATGACAAATTCATGTTTGAATTTGCCTGAATCAGTCCA
>NCGL01000089.1 GCA_002256935.1 Bdellovibrio sp. 28-41-41 | reverse complement strand
CGCCCCTGCAATTTCTTTTGGAATAGCTGAGGGAACACTAACTAATCAAAGCTTGATCGTAATCCCTGTCAAAATCACAGAGGCCAATGATGTTCACTCAGTCATAAAAGTTAACGGCGTGGATGTACTCAGAACCGGCGCCAAGGAATTTGATTTCGAAGCTAGTCTTTTGTTAGAGGGTGAGAATCAGATTCAAATTGAAAGTACGGATGTTGCGGGGAATACAGCTAGCTCGTCTTTTTTAAAAGTATACAAAGATACGGTAGCTCCTATACTTTCGCTCACATCACCAAGTTCCGGTCAGATTTTACAGGACATTCAGTTTGTAGTAGCTGGTTCATTCAATGAACCGGTTTCTAACTTTAAAATAAATGGAAAAGATGTTCCTTTGTCTGCGGATAAGAAATCATTTTCAATTTACTATTTAACTCAATTCGAAGGAGTTCAGGAAATCGCCTTTTCCGCTGAAGACCTCGTTGGCAACAAATCTGAGAAGACAGTATCGATTGAAATTCACTCTCCTCTTTTGGTTCCCGAGCTTATTTCTCTGACTCAATTAGACAACAAGGTGATAATTCATGGAGCACAGCAAGCCTCTCGCCCTGGCTTAACTATTAAAGCGAGCGAGGGATTTTTGAGTTTCAATACGGACGAGTCTGTTGTCAACGCTGATGGCAGTTTCACGCTTTCACTTACTCCATTTCAAACAGCGACAGTTTCAGTTGAAGATCCTCGTGTAAATCAAAAGTCAGCGACAGCTGTTCACTTTTCGGGAACAACACGCTTGTCCGGAATTATCCGCGATATCAATGACGTTGCTATTCCAAATGTTACCGTTTCATTATCTGGAACCTCATTTCAGACAGTAACTAATGGCCAAGGTGCTTTTAGTTTCGAACTTGATATTTCAGGAGACCAGACATTAAATTTTGATGGATCAACGGTTCCGGCTTCGTTCACAGGTCCAAATCGATATTTCTCTAAATCATCTATGTCTATAAATCTCGGCTATGCTCAGCAAAATACTCTTGAGCGGCCCGTGTATCTTACACCTGTGTTGCTTGATGGTACTCAAACGCAAATCACATCAAATCAACCCGCGACTGTTTCAAGCTCTCACGCACCTGGCGTTCAAATTTCCATTCCTGCAAGCAGCACAGTATTTCCATCCGGAGCTGGTCAAGGAAGTATCAATGTAATGACTATTCCATCTGGAAAAGTCACTGTGCCTGTTCCAGAAAGCGCAGTGCCGAAAGAAGTCGTGTCTCTTGAACCCTCTGGGCTCAAATTTAATAAAAGAGTTGATTTGACCCTTCCTAACGCTTACGACCTGAAAGCAAATACCGATGTCGTTATTTTTAGTATGAACTCGGCAAAAGGTGCCTGGGAAATCGATGGGATCGCCAAGGTTTCAAGTGATGGGCAGTCAATTAAAACAATTCCAAATCAGGGTATTTCACATTTTAGTGTCGTTTACGCCGTTCCCCTAATGCCGACTCTTACTAGCGTAGTAGACAGCAACTTAAGAGCAGTAGATAGCAGCAAAGATTCGTTTGAAACCAGCATCCAGTTACCTAGCTTTAAAATCGGCGACGATTCGGTTTCTCCAAGTTTAGTTTACAAATCGAATTGGGCAAATCCGACCGCGTTTGTTTCTAACTATATTGAACTTCCTGAAAAGCATGTGTCTTACTCAATTAAGGGATCTACGCAAACAAACACTTACACATCAGTCTATGTGGGAGAAACATGTTCTTTGTTTAAATGTTGGGACCGTTACGCTGACTTTTATCTGAATACATTTTACAGTAACAGTACAAATTTATTCTCGGCTTATGTTCCTACCGGAATCAAATCTCAGTTTTTTATTAGTTCCCTAAAATCGAGCGACGCCATAACTGGTAATATTTCTAGTGACTACTCATTGGTAACTTCTGAACTCTTCAGCGATGGCGAGCGCCAAGGAATAATGTCCAAGCCATCAAACTTTGGCCAAATCTCAACCCCTGATCCGACACAAGGTATTCCACTTCGAAATGTGGTTTCTTATGCAGTTGAATTAAAAGACCCGATTACAAACAAATATATAGAATCAGGTCTTTACCCATCTCTCGCTCGGTACGAAATTCAATTGAAAAACATTTCAGTCAAGACCGTTCAAAACATTTCTTCAGTGTCTGGTAGATACGACTCATCGTATATCCCAGTTAATAAAAGGGAATTTAGCCAATATATCAATGATCAAAAGACAACGCTTGAAACTCAAGTCTTGGCCGATTTTTTAGAGAAAGACGTTTCAGCCAACGTGATCGTACAAAACAAGGTCGAGTCAGCTTCGGGACGCGGATGGAAAATCGGAGGCTATCAGCAAATTTTAAATCCTTCAGCGCGAAGTATAGTAATAGAAGAGGCAAATGGTTCTGTATCATCCTATGAAATGAGTAATATCATATCCACAGTTTACAAATCTAATAATCCTTCAATTAAAATGGATCAGTCATTAGATTTTTCTCAATGGCCAAAAGTCACAACAAGTTATGTTGCTAGTGATGGTAAATACTATTTGGGAGAGTTAGATCTTGCGCAGTCTTCACCGAGCCTGACTGGACTTTTTGAAATACCAACTTTAACCGGACAACTAGGCAATCAGGGAACATACAAATGTACGGAGTCTCTTTATGCTGGAGTATTTGCGACAACAAATCATGCCTACCGCTTTCAGCCAAAAATTTTCGGTTTAAAAAAATCAGGATCAGGGAAATGGATAGCGTCTGATAGTCGATCACATAGAGTTATCGAAATTAGTTCTTCCACTAGAGATATCGCTGGCTACAGGTCCGACATTGAAAGTGTTTTAAATCTAAATTACAGCATCGAACGGATAGACGCTAATTTAGACGGCGTAAACCAAACGTGCCAAAGCATTTTTGGCGGTAATTGCGGCGATCCAGTTGTAGCGCAGTCAAATTTGTCTTGCTCATGGGCGCAACCACCCATCTGTCAACCCGGTCAAATTTGTAAACCAACTCCTGCTCCAAAATTTATTTCTAGCACTGGGGATGGGTACTTAGCTTTATATGAAGGAGATGGCGTAGCCAACGTGGCAGCTAATTCTATTGGATTAAACTCTCCGCATGGGGTTGTAGTTGATTCGTCTCAGAATGTTTACATCGCTGACTTTGGAAATAATAGAGTTCGCAAAATTGACTCGCAAACGGGAAGCATTTCAACAATCGCAGGAAATGGAGGAAATTTAAACTTTCCTGAAAATCCTGGATCACCTTTAGATGTTTCAATTTATCATCCAAAGCAACTGCTATTGAGCTCATCCAATGATCTATTTATCTCATCAGAAAAAGGTTTTATTTTAAAGTTATCTTCTTCAGGTGTGATTCAGAAAATCGCGGGATTGCCTGTTGATCTTGGCGGTGTTTATGCGAATCAATCTAACTCGCTAGTCATGGCGATGAATAATCCTAGCGGAATGGCTCTCGATGAATCTAAAAACTATCTTTATATCGCAGATACTGGATACCACCGAGTAATAAGAGTCGATTTAAATAATCAGCAAGCCGATGTCATTGGTGGCACAGGTTCATGTAACTTACAGGTAAGTGGTGATGGGTTCGCGGCAATGAATGCATCGATTTGCAGTCCAACCCAACTTTATTTAGATAGTGATAAAAATCTAATCGTCCAAGAGTCTGGACGCGGAGCAATTAGGAAAATTCAGTTTTCTGAAGGCAATGCAAATCAAGAGCTAGGTTTTATTGCAAATAACAAAGACTCCTCGACTCTTGTTAAAAAAGTTGATGGAACTTGGGTGAGAAACAATCGAGATGGCTCGAAAATATATTTTAATATAAACGGTCTTCAGACATCACAAGTAGATATGATCGGTCGTGCCAATAACTACCTCTACGACTCTAATAGTCGTTTAGAAAAAATCGAATTCTTTACCGGACAATATTTAAACTATAGTTACTCTGGAAGTCTTTTATCCTCGATTTCGGACTCTTCAAATAGAACGACGTCTTTTTTCTATTTAGAGGGAAAATTGAGCCGAGTACATTTCCCTGATGGATCAGAGAAAAGCTATAGCTACAACGACAAAGGTATGATGCTTTCAGAGCAGAATCAGTTGGGTCAAAACTTAAAAATCGAATATCTGGAAAACAACCGTATTTCAAAAATAAAACTACCTGACAATACAGAAGTTCAATATGGTGATGCTGTCTCTAAATCCACGGTAACTGGCAATGATAATTCTCTTTTGAATGGCATCGGTGTTGACCCGAGCCAAAATAATTCGATTATTGTCGATGCAAAAGGTGGAAAAACGATTTTAGTTTCAGACATCAATGGATTCACTTCTTTAGTTTCAAATGCAATGGGAGCGCAAACGACTATTAATCGCGACTTTGAAGGTAATCCCCTGGCCATTTTCAAACCGTCAGGATATGCGATGCGTTTCACTTACGATTCGCAAACAAGAGACGTTCTGTCGACAAGCGAATTCTATCATCTAGACGCATTTCCGATATTAACCAAATACGAATATAACAGTAGAGGACAAGTTTTGACTGAAACCAAATCGGTCCAATCTACACCTGATCAGGTAGTTTCTAAAGAATACAGCCCCGAAGGGCTGCTTCAAAAAGTGACGTCCCCAAACGGAAGCCGAGTTGAAATGACTTACGACTCCGGCGGCTTTTTGAAATCAAAAACGGTTTTTCCATCTAGTTCCGGGACTGGTTTGACCACCACTTATATTCGCAATCAAAAAGGATGGGTCACTCGACTTGTTGGTCCGGACTCAAAAGAGGTTAATTTTACCCATGACCTCTCGGGGAATGTCTTAGAAAAAATTGAAAATGTTTCTACTGGCGCCACAGCTATTACGAAATACAATTATGATTTTACTAATAGACTAATTCAGATCACCACGCCGAAAAACGAGGTAACAAAGTACAACTACGACGAGCTTGGCAACTTGGTTTCTATTTTAGATGCAAAAAACAGATTGACTAGTTTTGAATATAACTCGCGAAACTGGCTCCTAAAGAAGACCGATGCATTCGGTGCCATCACAGAAATGAACTATGACGGCAATGGAAACATGGTTTATATGAAAGATCCAAATGGTCATATTCGAACTATGGAGTACAATTTAGTTAATGATATTGCGAAGGTCTCTCTTCCAGACGATACAGTTAACTATGCGTATGACATTCCTGGCGATAAACCAGTGTCGATAAGCAACAAGAATTCGATTATTTCCTATTTTAGGAACTTGAAAGGACAAAATTTATATGAATCCATTGCTGGCGCGGGGGAGCTAAGTAATTATCCTGAGTTTTATATTTCTTCTGAATATAGTCATCGTGATCTTTTATCAGAGCAGCAAACCCCGGTTGGAAATATTTCCTATAGCTACGATGAACTTAATCGTCTAACTAGCATGAACGCATTTTCAAAAGTTTATAATTTCAACTACGATGGAGCTTCAAGACTGAGTGAAGTCATAAGAGGAAATATTAAGTCTAGTTACGGCTATCAAGATCAGCAGCTTAAAAAAATCACTCACGCCAACTCTAATGTGTCTCTGGCTGAGTATGAATACAGCTACGACTTACGTAACTACCCAACACAAAAAAGATCTCTAGCTAGCGTCGTCGACTATGGTTACGATCAAAATGGCCAGATAGTTCAGGCTAGCGGCGGTGCAGTCAGCGAAGCATACAGTTATGACAATATTGGAAACCGACTGACTGATCAAAATCGTACCTACGATTACGATATCACGGGCCAGCGACTTAATCAGGACTCGTTATATACTTATCAATATGACAACAACGGCAATCTAATAAATAAAATCTCAAGGGACGGTCTAAAAGAGTCCCACCACTACGAGTATTCAAGTCTTAATCAACTAGTAAAGGTGCAAGTGATGAGTGGCTCAATCGGAGCACTTGCCACCCTACGTGAGATTAGCTACGCTTATGATGTGTTAGGACGTCGAATGCAGAAAAGCGTAAAGGATTTCGTGAACTCTAAAGCTTACACCAGAAAATTTGCTTACAATGGAAGTAATATCATTGCAGAGTACGATGGCAATAATGCGTTACTTGCAAAGTATACGCACTCTCCATTGTCTGCTGATGACGTCCTTGCGGCCGACATTTCCAGCCAAGGGGTAAACGCCGGAATTAGCAATCAAAGCGGAGTTTTGTATTACTTAAAAGATCATCAGAACTCGGTCACTGAAATCGCTAATGAAGCGGGGAACGTAGTTCAAAAATTTGAATATTCTAGTTTTGGAGAGATTCAAAAGATTAAAGATGGCAGTGATAATGTCGTCTCATTCAATCAAGCTCCGGTAAAAACAAGTTTTACTTACACGGCAAGGGAGTTTGAATCTGAGACTGGGCTTTATTTTTATCGTGCGCGATATTATGACTCTAGCAATGGTAGATTCTTGCAGCAAGATCCCAATCCCGGAAAATTGGTAAACCCGATTACTACTACAAATAAGTACACATATTCCGGCAACAACCCTGTCTTATATCGTGATCCAAATGGAAAAGTATTTGGTGTTGACGATTATTTAATATATATGGCTATCGGCGCAATAATTGGCGGTATTGATGCCGCACTAAATGACAGGAATATTTTCACGGGTATTGGAAGAGGGGCCCTAGCTGGCCTTGTTATTTATTGGTCAGTTAATCTTCTATTTCCTAATAATTTTTTTGGAATTTTTGATCAACCTAATTTGATTGTTAGCGGTATAAAAGCATTTGCACCCTCGATCTATTCGGCAGGTAGTCGAGGTGGAAGCTTTGTAAATAACTGGATGTATAGTATCCTTAGTGCTGAAACGTTAATTGGCGCGACTTCAACAATAATGGACTATGCCGTTACGTCGGGTAACGTTTTCACTCCAGACCCTGGAAGCTCTATAGATTCAATTATTGGATATCGTTTAGCAGAAGGATCGTACTATCTGTTTAGTGGGGCTTTATTGTTTAACAGCGTAACGGAGCCGACTACAGAGTGGGAGCAAGGAGGCAGATAGTGAGAGTAATTAAGATATTTTATGTGGCAGCTTTATCAATTTGTTTCACTTCATGTGTTTCCACGCCCGATAAAGATTTTTATCAGGCGGATAAGCAGCCAGTCTTTCAGAAGAAAACTTGTATTTCTCTAAAAGTTTTAAATGGAAATGCAACTAAACCATTTTCGAAAGAGTATTTGGAATATAGCACTGCTGAGTATAGTAAAATTAAGTTCGAATTGTCGAAGTACAATCTAGCGTTTGATTGTACTGGCAGTGTGCGGAACTATACTTTAATTACTTCAATGTCTTTGGATAATCCTTTCGTAAGTTATCCGTGGCTTGTAATTTCATCACTTACTCTTGCCATTATTCCTTATTTTGACACTCACAACTATGAGTTAAATTTAAAGGAAGGCGAGCGATTGGTTAGTAATGAAAAAATCAGCTTAGAAAAAGGGGTTTGGTTGTTCTACTTTTTTAAAATGAGGAGAGTTGAAACTGAGTCCATTGCTTTATATGGAACTACGGTCGGTCGGTCTATATTGACTAGAAAAATTGCTTCAATGATAAAGGCAGACATTGAAAGTAGTAAAGTAAGTCAACCATGACTTAAAACGAAGATCAATGTGCGGGAACGGGGTTAAAGCATTCCACGGCCTTTGTTTACTGCAGTGTCTCCAAATCATGGTACTCATTAAGAGAGGCGGGTTGTGACTCTGAAAAAGGCGGATGTAGTAAAGACATATGTTCAAAAAGATTTTAATAGTTGGAATTTTATCCATTTCCTTAACGAATTGTATGAGTGTTTTAAAGGGCGAACACGTTCGGCCCGAAGAAACAAGTCAGCGCTTTTGCGCTGACTTTGAAATTGAAAAATTGGAGCAAAGTTTTTTTTCCGATTCCAAAATAAAAAAGAATCGCTTTAACTTTCAAAATTATAGAGAATATGGATACTTTAAACGAAATGGACTAGAAAATTGTGGTACATCAGATCGAAAGTATTTAGTCTCTTTCTTTGCCAAAGAAACTGAATCTCGATCTTTCTTAGATTACCTTTGGCTGACCTCTTCCATAATTACTGCTTCGTTAATTCCATACAAAGAAGATAAAGTTACAAGTGTAAGGGTAACCAATAGGAATACAGGTTTAGAAATTGGTAACGCTCAAATTTCGTACAGCGACTGGATTAGCGCACCCTATATTATTTGGAAATTATTGAACTTATACAATATCGATTCCGTAGAGCTTGATGCTACAAAGAAGGCATCTGAGATAATTACAAGTGATTTGATTAAGAAATAAGAAATTTAGTTTTGGGTTATTGGCAACTAGACCGTCTGCCGCTACTACTAAAGAAGTCTATTTTTAAAAATTTGGAGATTTTAGTGAAATTAAAATTATTTCTTCTTTTTTCATATGTAAGCATCAGTACCATTAGTTGCACCTATGGTATTGGAAATTTAATTTCCAACTCTGCTAATGATAAGAAAATTGCTGTTGTCGAACATATCGACACGTGTATGTTTTTAACTAAAATTAAAACGCAATTCGCTCCATTTTCAAAAAAGTATAACGATGCGCCAATTGCGGCAGTTTCTCAACTTAAGGGACTATTTAGCCCAAATAATATAAAAGGAAACGCCCTTTTCAACATTCGAATGACCGAACAAGATTTTCCGCTTGCTGAAGCAGAAGTATATAAATGTCCTGATGAGATTTTTCAAAAATATAAACCTCTTCAAATGGATAAGGAATATATTTTATCTCAAATTAAATTCGACCTCAAAGAAGATGAGAAATCAAAGTGAATTCACCACTCTAGGATGTCGCTTAGCAAAAGGATCGGAATATCTGTTTAGCGGGTCTTTATTGGTTAACAGCTTAACGAAGCCTACTGTCGAGGAAAAATGATTAATACCCTTATATTTATACTAATTGTCACATCGTTCTTAAGCGGCTGTGTCGTAATAGCAAAAAAAAGTTTTGACGAAATTATTCAGAAGCCGTTAGCCACGCAATCTTGCCGGCCAACAGCCGCTAAGCTGACATTCTACGAAGAGTTTAGACATGGATACACAACGAAATTGTATATACACCCAAGAGAGAGAAGACCGCAGGACATCGTTTGGGCGTCTGATTTCATAAATGATGAAATCATCAGAACTGGCTATTTTACCACTGGTTTGGAATCGCCGAACTATTTAATTGAGTTTCAAACATACTACTCGGCACAGGCAAACTTCATAGAGCAAACTTGGTTTTGGTCAACAATTGTAACTCTCGGAATTATACCAAGTTGGGGGCATGGAAGTATCCAAATAAAAGCAATCGTAAAAGATCCTTTTGGAAAAATTCTTGAAGAGTTCAAATCGCATGAAGCTGAATTTCATACAATCAACTGGTTGATATTAGCTCCGTTCAATATTGGAAATAAAAATACAAACAAAGAATTGGTACAAAAAATGTCTCCAAAGTTGACAGATGAAATCTTGAAAAAAATGATTGCGGCACATATAATTTGCGACCGCTAAAGCCATATACAAGAAATTTAGTATCGAGTAATTAAATGAAGAAATGGACATTAACATCAATAATTGCAACTATCTTTATTCAAGGATGCGTAGTCATTCCTAAGCAGGATAATGTTAAAAAAGAAAATATAGAAACGTCTTCAGAGCGTTGTGAAAAAGTGGGAATAAAGGCAACATTTATTAACCATGTATATTCAGATTTTACAGCAGAAGTACCTATAGATGTAAATAAAAGGTGGAGAGGCTTGACCTGCTCCCAGATGTTGATCCAAATACTAAGAGACATATTTAAAATCAGCCGATCTTTGATTGTTTGTTAAAGTTTCAGGTGCTGGCGGTCTATAACCAAGGCTGCTATGTGGCCTGATCGTGTTGTATTCAACTCTCCATCGTTCAA
>NCGL01000149.1 GCA_002256935.1 Bdellovibrio sp. 28-41-41 | reverse complement strand
TTGGCTGCTAGGGAAAGTAGAGGTAGTAATACGAACAATATTATAAATTTCATATAAACAGCCTCCGCACTATATCATGTTAGTAACGAAAAGAACAGAATCTTTCACCGATATTTACTCCGGTATCATAACGATTGGTATCTGTTTTGAAATTTCCGATCGCTTGTTCAAGGGTATCGTGTTCTTTTAAATGGGAAATAAAATCTAGAGACTCATACGCGTATCCCAACGTCATAGGAAGAATTTTACGTATAGTTACACCAGAATCTCGATAGTTACAGGCTAGGAACGAGGCCATTAAGTTGTGCCGATTAATGTCAGTAATGTCTTGTTTAAGCACAGGGGGGTTAATTGGATTTAAGCTCATACATCCATTTTAGGGCAAATCGGCTATTTAGGTAGCCTACCTTCTGCATGATTTTGAGCTTAAAATACTCCATATCTTTGTAACCATAGGCTTGCCATTTTAATCCTTTAATTGCTCGGTTAGTGCCTTCTATGACGCCGCTTGAGTACCTATTTTCAAAGTAGTTCCAGAACCGCAAGTCTTTCATTATATTTCTAATCCAGTTAAAGATCCCGCGAGCGTGAATGTCCATCGACCACTGAAATATCTCTGCTAGTATTACCTGCGCATCTATTACTGAAGGCGCATCGAAGATCTGATGAAAGCGCTCTTTAATTATTTCAAGTTGAGCCATTTTTTTATTCAGCTTTGTAACGTATTCTATATGACGATTGTCTTTCTCCGAGCGATTGGCGGCTTTAGTTAAAAACTTACATTTATATTTCCCGTTCATCATATCACCCATTTGCCCCTCGGGATCTATTTGATCTAATTCATCTTTGCGGTCTTCGTTTAAAGCTTCGTTAAAGTTTTGTACTAAATGAAATCGATCAAGTACCACAACTGCGTTCGTGCAGTATTCAGCAACGCTTGCGCTATAGCCCTCGTGCTGATCTGTAGCTACAACTTTAATTTTTGAACAGGCCTCTGATCCAATAATTTTAAAAAAATCATCTAAGGCTTCTCTACGGCGAGAGTCCGCAACCCATATCACTTTATGAGTTTTTATATCTAAAATGACTGTTAAAAATAAATCATCCCTAGTTTCATCTTTTCCTTGCTGCTTGGGGCTTCTAGCATAGACCTCATCCACTGCAATATGTGTAACCTGCGGTATTTGATAACCCTGCAAAAGTCTTTTTAAAATATAATGATCAACGCGGTAGCACGCCATTTTATCTACGCTCTCAAGTTTTGAGACAGCAAGTACACTTGTGACTTCACTCAGTTTATTAATCCACCACGATAACTCCATAGTAATGTGTGGGCTCTTCGGACAGAGCCATTCGATTAATTCAGAGCGAACTTTTTTACAAACATCGCAATGTCGCTTTTCTCTGAAAAATACTAAACTCGCACTCCAACCAAATACTTTTAGGTGTTTTACTTCCATTGCATAACGATCATGGTAATGACCCAGTTTATGTCCACATGCAGAACAGAGCGGCGTTTTATCTTCGTCCTATGACAGGTTTGATGAAATTCTTTGATGTCTTTTACAGAAAATCCTTGAAAACTTCTGAAAACATAAGGAACGTATAGTGAACTCTTGGCATCCATGCTTGATTCTCCCGTTTGAAATTTTGTAGTAAAAAAATCAAATCAGAAGTTCACTTGGATGGCAGGGGTTTTTTCATTTGTGGTCTAGTTGATGTTTTCATTTTTTATTCGACGATTCGAGTATTTTCTGTGGATAAGGGGCTTGAGATAAACTCCGGCTCCGCAGGCGCAGGATGCGCGATCCCCTGCGGCTGCCCGAGGGCCACGATGGCCCGAGACAGGAGTTTATCTCAAACCCCTTATCCACAGAAAACCCACAAATTCTAGAAAAATCCCAGTGATTTTCGCTTTTTTCCCTATAATAGTCTCGTGCACGGTTTTGAATTCATCAGTAATCGAGCGAAATTTAATGAATAAATCGACGGCCTCTTTTGCATTGCCCGTTTTTAGAATATGGGCACGCCAGATATAATCCTGAAAGCCTTTAATATAGGTATAATGGAGTTAGGAACTTTTTTTTGGAAAGTGACGTTTTCAGGCTACTGAAACCGTGACAGCATTTTTTTAGAAATATCGTCTTTTTTAATAAAAGTGATTCCAAAGCCGACCCCTTTTTTCCATACGACTTGGCCAAAAAGATTGCGGGTTTTGTTTAAAGAT
>NCGL01000088.1:14276-14815 GCA_002256935.1 Bdellovibrio sp. 28-41-41 | reverse complement strand
GCTTCAAGAGTTGATCCCGTTGATCGACTATTTAGAAGATCACTTGCAAAAACCTTTGCTTTATAATTTCTCTTTGTCATTTTCGCCAGAATTTCAACAGCGCTTGCTTTTGTTATTTTCGTTACTATCCAACGTACGTGGGCTTGTGGCTTTAGATCACAATTCATTTATCGAAGATGCTAGTCACGAAGCACTTAAAATAGATTCTATCACTGATTATTTAGCTAAGCCTGAATACGTAGTGAATGATGCCTTGTTATTTTTCCATTTTAAAAAACTGTTCGCTCCGTTTGTAACGGGTCGTTCAAGTGATGTGAAGATTGATAAACTTTTGCATAGACCTCTAGAAGCTCATTTCCGAAAGTTCTCACACAATGCCTGTCAATTAGTAGAAAACTTACCGCAACCATTTTTAAATCAATTAAACCCAATGGAACTAGAACAAGCTCTGTATCTAATCCAAATGGATTGGCTACTTGGTTCAGAAGGTGGTTTGATTTTCAAAATCCGCGAAGAACTATTCGGCTTACAAGAAGGCT
>NCGL01000088.1:0-14247 GCA_002256935.1 Bdellovibrio sp. 28-41-41 | reverse complement strand
ACACGCTTGCACGTATGCTGTCACGCGAGTTTTGAAGTGGATAGAAAAGCCGCCTAAAACGGGTGCCAGCCTACTTTTCCGGACTCGGCGCATCTATTCTAAAATAATATAGTTTTTAGATATGTAGCTATTTTGCTTTCAGCAAAAGAATGCCAAGACCATTAGTTATTCAACAATCTGAGTTTCCCTACAATATTAGTGCTCGTTGTATTAATCGAGAATGGTTCAATATCCCGATGCCGATTGTGTGGGAAATTTTCTCCGAAGAATTAACACGAACGTGTAAAAAACATAACCTGCAGGTACATGCTTTTGTTTTGATGAGTAATCATTTTCATCTGATTGCTTCAACACCAGAAGCCAATATAAGCCAATGCATGTTTCAGTTTGTTGGACAAACCAGCAGGAAATTGATCAAAGAGGGAAATAGAATTAATGAGACATTTGCGGGACGTCATTATAAATGTATTCTGCAACACCCGAATTATTTTTTGAACGCATATAAATACAATTATCGAAATGCTGTGAACGCCGGGATCTGTGATTTTGTCGAACAGTACCCGTATAGCACACTGCCTGCAGTGATGAACATAGGACCTCAAAAAATACCTTTGCTTGAGGATACGACTTACAATTCGAATCCGATCGGCACTCTCAAATGGCTGAATGAAACTCCGGATTCGAACAAGTTAGAAGCGGTTCGATTGGGATTGCGACATCAATATTTTACCTCCAAAAATGATCGAAGCTTGAACAAGCCTATTTTGCAGGAATATGAGGTTTTATAGAAAATTTGTGCGATGAGTCCGGAAAAGTAGGACTAGACGCCCGCGCTGGCACCTAGCGGAAGTCGATGGGGTTGATTTCTAGGTTTCGGAGTGAGCGGAAATCGGGGTTTAGGTAATCTGCGGTTTGCTGTTTGTTCTTGTAGCCAAGGACGCGATAGCTCCAACCTTGAGACGATCCAATTTTTCGCAATAGGAAACAAATGGCATCACCGACTTCGTATGTATTTGTTTGCACGCGAATAATTATATCTGTTTCCACTTCATCGGTTTTAACCGATAAGTCTGTGCATGGACCCAAAACAGAAACACGATTTTCAACCTGCTTCACTTCACCTACGCACAGAACGACATGAGCATTTGGTGTAGGTCCTGCCGATTTCTTTTTGTGGTGCTGGTAATTCGCATAGTATATTTTTTCAATCGGATTCAGTTTTGATTCAACAATCGCTTTGATTTTTTGTTCAATTTGAACGTTGTCGGCGATGAGATCATCGGCACCGTCAGGAACTTTTGTGATCTTGCGTTTCACCTGATAGATCTTGCCAGGGATTAAGTTGATCTTCTTCAATGGCGGTGTCAGTTCAAAGTAGGTGTAAGCATCAATGCGCAGATCATAACCCAGCATCAATACCCCGTCTTTGAAATCGAAAAAAGAGTCGATAAGCAATATTAAGTAATCTTCTTCACGGACAAGGCTCAAGCAGTCTGCCCTCGATCACGGTTTTGGTATTTGCGGAATAGGAATATAATCAAAACCACGGCGGCGATAGCCAGAACGATCATTTTAAAACGCGAGAAATAAACTAGAATTTCTTTTCCATAGTGAGCCAGTAAATAAATCTGAGTCGGCACACTGACCAAGGCGGCCAAGCCATCGATCATGCCAAATTTCCATGCCGAAAATTTTAGCATACCCGTTGCTAAGTGGCCAGGAAAGCGGACACCCGGGGTAAAACGGAAAACAAACACGGCAAAGTTACCATATTTTTTAGTCCAATTTTCAACTCGTAGAATGTTAGCTTCTGAAATTAACTTACGCGCGCGAGGATGGTATAATATTTTGCGCCCCCATTTGCGGCCGACAAAGTAAATTAGAAAATCACTGCCAAAGACAGCCAAGAAAGAAATAAATGCAGCTTCGTGAACGTTCACGACTGGAGCGCCAGGAAAGGGCGGCGGAAATAAATCAGGACGAGAACCCATGAACGCTAAAAAACCAACGGAAACCAAAGTGACCTCTTCGGGCATCGGGAAGCCTAATGCCGAGGCGAGCATCATAAACACGACACCTAAATAGACCATGTTCGGTTGATACGCGAACTGGGAAAACCATTGAAATACTTCGTGATTAAAAATGCTGTCCAATACAACCCCAAAAATTAGCTAAATTCTGCAGTCTGAAATAAAAATATAATATATCTTTTATTGATAGTATATGAATAAAACAATGAGCGACACATCTGTTACCTATAAGTTTTCTGGGCATTTAAATTCAAATTTATTTGTCCGCGCTGGCGTTAAATCGACTGTTACAGACTTGTGGTCCAGCCACATAGTGCCAATTGTGAACCGGCACTTTTCAGAATCCATTTTGCACGACATCAAAGGGGCTCAGTCTTGGGACGAATGTCTTAAGAAATTGTTGAAAATGGGGGCAGTGTATTTGGATCAAAAACGGATGAATAGTGACTTTCAAGTCAATGCCGACAACGTTGTCCGTATTCATTTGTTGCCCCGACGATTCGATTCACGCCTGTTCGATAGTCAGCGTGATATCATTTTTCAGAGTGACGATTTCATTGTCGTGAATAAACCGGCTCTGCTGCCGGTGCACCCAACACTAGACAACTCGATTGAAAATCTACTTTCACTTTTGCAAGAAAAAATCCCGGGACCAGTATTCAGTCTTCATCGATTAGATTTGGAAACGACGGGACTGATTTTATTCGCAAAATCTGAATCGGCGATGACTTATTTTCATAAACTGTTTGAGAATCGCAATATCACTAAAATATATAAAGCCGTAGTTTCGGCTGGTGATATTTCCTCGGGTCGCTATCGACATTGGATGGAGAAAAATCCGCGCTCACCAAAGAAAATTAGTTCTGTCGAACAAGACGGTTATGTGCCGATCGAGCTAAATGTCTTAGGCAGCGTTGACTTTGGTTCGCGAAATAACGCTATAATAGTGGACATCGAGCTCTTGACCGGAAAGACGCATCAAATTCGGTCGCAGCTGGCGCATATGGGATTTCCTTTGATCGGAGATTCTTTATATAACGGAGTTCCGTTTGAAGAAAAAAAATTCAATCACTTTCTGCTGCATGCCTATGAACTGCAGTTTGTTGATCCCAAAGGAACTCATCGAAAGTTTCAACTTAAACCAAATTGGCTGTAAGGTAGTTATGAGCAATTTAATAATCAAAAAACTAAAGTACGTGATTTTTATTTCCATCGCACTATTGAGCCATGAATTATTGGCGCGCACAGAGTTTAGTCTGATGACATACAACGTAGAAAATCTATTTGATGATCAGCACGATGTCGGTAAGGACGATGAAACCTATTTGCCGTTAAATGAAAAGCAATCCAAAGCGCACAAAGATAAATGCAAGCGGATTTCCAATTTTAAATTTCGTAAAGATTGCTACAAACTAGATTGGAGCCAGCCCGTAATTGCAAATAAGATGAAAAATATTTCTGACGTCATATTATCTGTCGAGCAGGGGAGGGGCCCGGATATTTTGGTTCTCGCGGAAGTCGAGAATCTGCGCGTCTTAGTTCAGCTGAACGAGCGTTTTCTAAAAGCCGCTGGATACAAAACTGTCCAGTCCATTGAGGGCAATGACCCACGCGGTATCGATGTGGCGGTGCTGAGTCGCTACGAACTCGATGGAAAGTCAGAACTACTCTCCCTTGAGTTGTCTCGGCCCACACGCGGTGTTTTGAAAGTCCCATTGAAAATAAATGGACAGACAGTGACTGTGTTTGCGGCTCATTTTCCCTCGCAAGGTAGTCCAACCGAAGTGCGCAAAGAAGCTTTGAATCACTTAAGTACTATTTTGAAAAACGAAAAAGGCCCATGGGTAGCTGGTGGTGATTTTAATATCACTAAAGAAGAAAACGAAGAGTTTCATTTAATTGAAAACTATCTTCAACCATTGGCAGACGTATCTCATCTGATTGGCTGCGAAGGTTGCAAGGGGACGCATAATTACAAAGGCAAATGGTCCTTTTTAGATTTGCTATTGTTTGATCGTCGTTTGAAAAAGTTCGGAATGGGTGTTGAAACCGGCTCTATCAAAGTAGTGAAGCTGGACAGTATGGTAGGTAAGAAAGATAAACCAAAACGATTTGATCCCGATAAAGGTCAAGGAGCTTCTGACCACCTGCCGCTGTATTCACGGCTGTTCGTGCAGAAAACCAGCAAGTAAAGTTATTGCTCTTTAACATCGTACGTCGCGCTATTATTATTGTTATATGTGCGCTAGCAGAAAGTTTGTCACCACCACCATACTTTTTCTTTTGCCTCTATTTGTTTCGGCAAAAGTAGTGCGCAAGCCAATGAGCGATACGGCTCCCATCAAACAAGTGAACGGCACTACCGCAAAAACATTTGTGGGCGCTGAAAATGCAATTAAAAAATTAGATGTCGATGTTCTAAAGGCTGCCGAAGTTACGCAAGATCAGAACAGTTTTTTCGCAGCGATGTCGTACAGTTTGTTTTCGCCTACGTTTGATTCTACGGCGTTAAAATCTCAGAACCAGGAAAGCCTCGGGGTCTCGGCCATGATCGGATATTCGTACGCTCCGTATTCAGGATGGGGCATGCAAGCCTCGCTGGGTATTTTGCAAAACTCAAAAACAGATCGATCGCTTCCTGATTTTGTTTTGCTTAAACCAGCCTTGGGTATTATCTTTGCCTTAACGAAAACTCTCTATGTCGCCGGTGGAGTTTTTAACTACACTCAACAAGGCGAAACAATTAAAAACTTCAAAAGTTATTTCGGCCAAGAAGTCTTTGTGGGCTATAAAGCGAATAGGAAAATTAACATCAAGTTTGGTTTTTCGTACTCTAAATTTTCTGGTGATTTCGATACGGGCACCGAGAAAATTAATTCGATAGTTTCCTTCCGGGGCCTTGAATCGCAGCTCGTGTACCTATTTTAATTCCATAAAATCCATCTGGCGCGCGACGAGTGTCTAAGACGTTGACACCCTTACAAACTTTACTGGGCTTGCCGTTGCTGGCTAGGAAAGAATTTCTATGCCTCGCTATTTAATGCTAAAATCGGCTCATAATTTTATCAGAGGAACCTGTATGAAACCAATTTTAGCGATGATATTTTTAGTTGTTTGCGCGATGTCGGCACAGGCTCAGTCATTGACCGGTTTAGATGAAATAATGAAAAATAAAGTGGGGGCTCCCTTTAAAATTGTTTTCCTTCACGTAATTAAACAAAGCCAAATAGATCCCGCGGGATCTACTTTGGAAGCCGCTCAACAAGCGTATGCGGGCTTAAGAGAAGGTGCGACAAAAGCGCCCTCTCAATATCTAGATATTACAGGTCAGTTAAAAGATGAAGCCTCTAAAGACGCGTTTCGCAAATATCAAATGAGCATGCAAGGTGCGATCGTTGAAATGGGCAAATTAATTGAAATTTTAAGTGTTAAAACAAGCGACGAAGCCGCTCGATTAGTTGCTGCAAAAGCTCAAGTCCAAGTGATCGTACGCACCCAAAAACAAGACCACGAAGAATACAAGGAAGAGTAGTTGCCCGTGCAACTGCGACATTTTTGCGGAAGAGTAGTTGCCCGTGCAACTGCGACATGTTCGCCGCAGAGTAAGCTTTAATTAAACCGCGACGACTTCTACAACTTCTGGAATTAATTCTTTGATTCTGACTTCAATACCGTCTTTCAGAGTGGCTGTCGAACTTGGGCAGCCAGCACACGAGCCTTTCATCTGAATAAATACGACATTGTCTTTGTAAGAATGAAATACGATTTCGCCGCCATCTAAAGCGACTACTGGTTGAATTTCATTTTTGATAATTTGTTTAAGCTTGATAACGACCGGATCTGTGTCCACGTCAGCTGCTGCGGCTTGGTTAGGGTCGAAATCGTGCATTACTTTTTCGCCTTTATCCAAATGCTCTTGAATTAAGCCATTCAAAGGCTCTGCAAGAACTGTCCAATCCACCCAGTCTTGTTTCGTGATCGAAACAAAGTCTTTGCCGATATAAACTTTAGATGTCCATGGGAACCCAAATATCTTTGAAGCCAATGGCGATATCTCAGCGTCTTGTGGAGTCGTGAATTCACGAGTCTCGTTCACTAGAGCTTCAGGGAAAATAAATTTATAAGTAGCTGGATTTGGAGTGGATTCGTATCTAACTTTAATCATTGCGCTAATATACAGCAGGAAAAGGCCTTTTCAAGGGAATTATATCCGCTGTGTTAAATACCTAAAATATTGAAAAAAAGTATGATTCTGAATACGTTAGGTCCGATCAATTCAAAGTAAGTTTTTAATAGGAGATACAATGACCCCAAGAGTGCGTGAGATTTTAAACTGGTATGGATCAGACAACCCAGGTGTTTTGACAAATTTAGCTCGTTTGATGAATACGGGTCGATTAGCAGGAACCGGCAAAATGGTTATTTTACCAGTGGACCAAGGTTTCGAACATGGCCCAGCTCGCAGTTTTGCTAAAAATCCAGATGGTTATGATCCGGCTTACCACTTTGAATTGGCTATCGAATCAGGTTGCAACGCCTATGCAGCACCACTGGGCGCAATAGAAGCGTGTGCTCGTGATTTTGCTGGCGAAATTCCTTTGATTTTAAAAATCAATAACTCGGAAACGTTATTTTCTAATAAATCACCTATCTCGGCTTTAACTTCAAATGTAGACGATGCTCTACGTTTAGGTTGCGCGGGTATTGGTTTCACAATCTATCCTGGATCGTCTGAACGTAAAGGTATGTACGAAGAAATCGCACATGCGGCTCATGAAGCTAAAAAAGCCGGTTTAGCAGTTGTTGTCTGGTCGTACCCTCGTGGTGAGCAGCTATCAAAAGAAGGCGAAACTGGAATTGATGTGATCGCGTACGCAGCTCACTTAGCAGCTCAAATGGGCGCGCACATTATCAAAGTAAAACCGCCAACAGCACACATTGAACAAGAAGCGGCTCGCAAAGTTTACGAAGCTCAAGGTATCAAAGTGTCTACAATGGCTGATCGCACTCGTCACGTTGTACAAAGCTGTTTCAACGGCAAGCGTATCGTGATTTTCTCTGGCGGTGAAGCTAAGGGAACTGAAGCATTAATTGAAGAAGTAAAACAATTAGCTCAAGGTGGCGCGTTCGGTAGCATCATGGGTCGTAATGCGTTCCAACGTCCACGCAAAGAGTCTATTGAGTTACTACACTCAGTAATGGACGCGTTTGCTGGCAAGAACTCTAAGTAATCGGTGACATCGTGCTAGGAAAAGGAATTCTACTACTGTTGTCGCTCACTTGCAGTTCTGTTTTTTTGGGCGGCTGCCAAACGCAACCGACGAAAGTAACTGAATCTAAAGCTGTTCAAACTAATTTCGAAGAAATTCGTACTAAGCTAAATAAAAACACAGTTATCCTGGACACTCGGGATGCTGTTGATTTTTATGTAAGCAAAGTACCTGGCTCAATCCTTGTGGAATGGAAAGATTTTTCCGTTCCTAACATGGAAGGCGCCGATGGCGTGCTGGATATCGATCCATTAAATATCACGCGCCGATTAGCTTTGTGGGGTATTGGCCCAGAATCAGAAGTGATCGTTCTTGGAAAAGTATTCGATAAAGATCAAAAACAAGAAGCTAAATTTGGCCGAGTTGCTTGGATGCTAAAAGAAATGGGCGTAGTGAATGTGAAGACATTCAACTATGAACTTTTCAAGCGTGAAGTATTCGGGCTGCAGGAAGCGCCTCCCGTAAACAAAGACACCTGGATGCCTGTTGTTGATACGCGCTCGGAAATTAAGTTTGATGAGTTTCAACGAATTATCTATCCATTTAACTACCATTTTAAGTTCTACACATTATTTAAGCTAGATGAAAAAGCCGGTTTACGGGTGGGTCGATTTAAAAACTCGAAAATTCATTTCATCGATGTTCGCTCGACGAAAGATTTCGGCGATGTTAGCTTGAAATCATTAGATCCTAGTTTTCCATTGGAAAATATCCCGTGGGAGCAATTCTACACTCCCGAAGGTATTGTTAACTTTGAATTTAAGAAAAATTTAAAAGCTAAAGGTATTGTGGAAGAGGATGTCATCGTCCTGCTTTCAAATCACGGTGTCCGTTCTGGTGCAGCTACATTCGCGTTGCGCGAGATGGGCTACACAGAATCTAGAAACTTTTCTGGCGGTTACAATTATTTGAATAATTCGATGACTCTCGAGAAACAAATCAACTCTGCATTTTTTGAAATCGAAAAACAGAAGAAACGCAAAAAAGTAGTTCGCAAGAAAAAGAAAAAATAAAAAAAAGGTCCACACGGACCCTTTTTCATTTCTGACTTAGAATTTCGAGGCTTAAATTAAACCCGAGCCCGTTGGCTATTTTGGTTAAGAGCACAGAACTACAGCTTGTACTTCTTGGCTTTCTACCATACGTGCACAACTTGAACTTTAGACAGCCTCTTAAGAAGCTGCCGACGATTGCATTTTGAATAATACCGAATACATCGCTTTTAACATGTCAGGATCATATCGGCCGGCCAGTTTATCTTTCATCATCGTTAACGCTTCGAATGGCTTCATTGGCGTGTTGTACGATCTTTGCGTCGTCATGGCGTCGTAGGTATCGCAAATCGCTACTATACGCGCATACGGGTGAATCTCGGGCCCCGTGATCTGCTGAGGATACCCGTTACCAGCCCATGATTCATGATGCTCGAAGCACGCGGCTTTTACGCCGTCCGAGATATTTGGATTTTGATTCAAGATGATCAAACCATACTGAGGGTGACGTTTCATTTGTTCCCATTCTGCATCATCCAAGGGGCCTTTTTTACATAATATTTCCAATGCGACATTTCGTTTTCCGATGTCGTGGAATAGACAGCCAACACCCAGTTCTTCCATTTCTGCTGCTCCGAAACCCAGAACTTTTCCTAAACCTAGCGAGTAAATGCTGACATCTAATGAATGATTGTACGTGTAGAAATCGTGACCCGATAGGCTCAACAAATAGCCGATGCTCTCTGGGGCTTTATCGATGAAGTCGATGAAATCGCTGATGATAGGCTTTGAATCATCTAGCGCTTTGTTCACATCTGGATTTTCAAAAAGGTCTTCCATGATAGCGATGGACGATTCGCGCAGGATAGCGGCTTTGTCATTATTATGAATTTCTGATGAGTTGATTTCGTCTTTGACCCAGGCGCGGTACGTTTCTCGATCCGTGATTTTTACGAAAAATGAATTTCCTGTATCTTTTGAATGCAAAGATTCGATTTTTTGTAATTGCAAGGCATCGCCGGCTTTACGGTACAGAACCATGCGGCCGTCGATGAATACGTAAATGTCAAAAGACGTGATTTTTTCAGGTCTTAGCGTGCTTAAGCGGATGCGGAAAAATTGATTCATGTCCATTACCTATTTAATCATCATTGATTTTTAAAAACTAGAGACAAATGTCTAGAATCATTTTAAAATTGTTTTGATAGTAGGGTATGTCTCAAGATGGTTAAGTTGAGCAGCACACTGTGAATTTCAGTGTAAATTAAACTAACAAAAGGCCAAACTGCGAATGAGTTTCAATCGATTTGATTCCAAACCTAGAGTGAATCCAAACAAGGGCAAAACACCTCCGCTGGAGCTAAAGACTCAAGTCCAGTACGTCAAAGGCGTCGGTCCTGCGTTAGGCGAAATCCTAGCAAAGAATGGCATTCGCACAGTGAAAGATTTAATCGAGATCTTTCCGCGTACCTATGAAGATCGCCGCAGCGGCGTGAAAATCAAAGATTTGAAATTAGATCAACTGGTCAGTATGAAAGCGCAATTAATCAAAGTTCAAAGTATCCCACTTGGCCGCACGAGTCGCAAAATTTACGATATTACTTTACAAGATTCTTCAGGGCAAATTCACTGCAAATTTTTTAGAGTTCCGTACAAAGGTTATTTTGATCGCTTCAAACCATTCCAAGATATTCGCGTCGTGGGTAAAGTGATCGACTACCGTGGTCGTTTAGAATTTCATCATCCGGATTTACGTGATCAAGACGAAGTCATTCCTGTGTACGTCGAGATGGAAGGCATCAGCAGTTTTAAATGGCAAAAACTAATTCGCTTTGCATTGAGCGAAGTGATGAAAAATACAGACAATTTATCCTATGATCCGTTGCCTAAATCCGTTCGAGAGAAAGCTCAACTTACGGGTTATTTTAATGCGATTAAATCTGTTCACTACCCTGATAAAAATAAATATTCAGAATATTTGGAATTACGTAGTCCGGCTCATCGGCGATTGATATTTGAAGAGTTTTTTTTGCTGGAAACATTTTTGTTTTCAAAAAAATTAGGCCTGCAGAAAGAAAACTCGCCGCCGTATAAATCGTTTGGCGAATTGAAAAAGAAAGTCATCGGTAGCTTGCCATTTCAATTAACAAACGGGCAGCTGAACGCTATTGCCGATATCGAGGCTGACTTTGTAAAAGGTCATCCGATGCATCGTCTGATTCAGGGTGATGTGGGCTGCGGAAAAACATTGGTGGCTTTTGTGGCCGCCGTCATGATGAAAGAAAATAACTATCAAAGTTGCATCATGGTGCCGACCGAAATTTTGGCAGAACAGCACTATAAAAACGCGATCAATTATCTAGCGGGCCATGGATTAACGATCGCGTTGTTGACCGGGAAAACAAAAGCAAGTGAGCGACGAGATCTTTTTGAAAGACTCGCGAACGGCCAGATCGATTTATTGATCGGGACGCACGCATTGCTTGAAGATGACGTAGTTTTTAAAAGCTTAAGTCTAGTTGTCATTGATGAGCAGCATCGCTTTGGCGTTAATCAGCGTGCAAAATTAAAAGCTAAAGGTGCCTCGCCACATTTCTTGGTGATGACGGCAACGCCGATTCCTCGCACACTGTCGATGACCGTGTTTGGTGATTTAGATGTCACATTAATTAAAGAATTACCACCGGGACGTACGCCCATTCAAACGCGCGCTGTTTTCCAAAACAAAATGTCACAAGCTTTAGATTTCATGAAACAACAAGTAGAAAAAGGCCGGCAAGGCTACATCGTATTTCCGCTCGTTGAAGAAAGTGAAAAAATTGATTTAAAAAATGCAACGGCAGAATTTGAACGACTGAAAACCGAGTTTCCAAAAATCAGATGGGCCTTGTTGCATGGAAAAATGAAGCCAACAGAAAAAGAAGAAACCATGAACGCGTTTAAGAACAAAGAATTCGACATTCTAGTTTCTACCACCGTTATCGAAGTCGGCGTCGATGTGCCTAATGCGAATATCATGGTGATCGAACATGCGGAACGCTTTGGATTGTCACAGTTACATCAGCTGCGCGGTCGCGTGGGTCGTGGGGAACATAAGAGTTTTTGTATTCTGGTTATGGGTTATGCGGTGAATGAAGAATCCAAAGAGCGCGTTAGCTTTATGCGCGGGTATGCAGCCGACGTATTGACCGCTGATCCAAAATTGGAAAAATCAGACAACGCGTTTATCAAACAACATCTGCAAACTAAAAAACACGCCGATCTAGGTTAAAAAGAAAAACCGCCATCCCGAAAAAGATGGCGGTCGCGTTTTTAAGTTTAGTAATTGTCAGATTGATTTTCCCAAGAATACTCTGGCTCTGGCGGTAAGTATTTTAGGAAGTTGATTAAGTCTAGCTTATCGTCAAGAGATAAACTCACACCCCAATTGTGACCCATATTCGAGTTACCCATTGGTTGGCCTTTCTTATCCAGTTGTAAAGTGTTGAAGCATAACATCTCTTCATCTTCATCGCAGGGACGATCACCACCACGTTTCCAATCTTTGTAACCGATGTTTTTCGGATCGAACTGATTAGAGCGAACGTTAAAGTATTTAGGACGCTCAGTATCTCTAGTTAACAACAACATCATATTTGGAACAGAACCGTTGTGTAAGAACGGAGCTGTTGCCCAAACACCCGATAAATGTTTAGCTTTATAGCCGTTGCCTTTTTCCATTTTGCCGTACTCATTGCCTTTTTTGTTCTCAGCGGAACCTAAATAAGTATCACGGAAGAATTCATTTCCGCGAATATCACGGAATTCCATCTTATCTTGTTGCTCAGGAGAGATATTATATTGCTGGTAGTAACGAGCTTTAATCGCCGCCACATCACCAAAAATTTTATCTTCGAACGGAACTTCAACAACGTCACCTTTTTGAGTGCGTACTTTTACCGGAACAATTGCATTTAAAGCGGCGCGAGCATCTGTTTCAGGACTATACTTGCCATCTTTAGCAGACGTTGCAAGCGAGATGGATCCATATCGATTTCGAATTCTGAAAGGTATTTCTGATCGTCGTCTTTGTTTAAAACTTCTTTGAACACATCATTCCACTCAGGAACTTTGATCTTATGGCCAAGATTTTCTAATCTATCTAGATTTGTAACGTTGACAGTAGTGTCGAGTTTGGCACTTGTAACCATGGCGCCCAAACCAAGTGCTTGACCCACATTTCTAAGGATAACTGAGTTTGAATTACCATTGTAATGCAAGTTACCCATATATTTCAGACCCCAGATCCAAGGCAATGAAACCGGTGCTGTTAAGTCTACTGGAAATTCAGTTCTTAAAACTAAGTTAGAAATACGGCCGAATGCATCTGTGCGGTTGAATGCTGATGCTGTTTCCATGATCGCTGGATTTGTTCCACCGCTTAGGAAAGCTAAGAACTTCATACGTTGATCAAGGTGGCCGATTTTATCATCCGTTTTGAAACCGTAGGTTTTTCGTAATAATAATAAGTATGTTGATTTGATCGCGTCTTGAGCTTTGAACATTCTTCCAGTTTTACCTTTTCTTGCCTTAAATAAGGTCCTTAGTTCGGAAGGTAAGCAAACTTTGGTTGTTGAAATCAACAGCTTTCCAGTAGTTCCTAAGCTTTGTGATTCTTTTGCTAGTTCATTGCAAAAGTGAGATTTGATTTCAGCAGCATCTTCTTGGGGTTTGATGTGACTTAGCGTTGGGTTTTTTTGTTTGATATCTGCCAAGAATTTCTCTAAAGAATCATTTTTGCCAATAGGATCTACAAACATCGAGATCGTTGATCCAATAAGGTCCTTAAAGAATCCACGGATGTTGACCATTGCTGGTGCACCTTGAATACGGAATTCAGGAGAGAAGTGTCGATTTGTTGAGTAAGATACTGAGCCAGAATGACATAGCGAGCAGTTAGTGCCAACCATACGAATAGATTTATACTTAACGCCATCTGTACCGGTTACGTCTTTAACAATTTGATTTTCACTAACAAATTTACCATCTGCGTTCTCGTATCGTTCGTAAGCATCGGCAGAATTACCAACGTTGTTAGTTTGATTGATTACTGAGTCGTCCGTTTTTTGATTACTCCAAGAAGCTGTTAAGCCTACGTATGGCATTAAGTAGCGAATTTTTCTATCTTGGCCATTTACTTTTTTTACTGAATTGCGAGCTTGCGCATGAGCTTCCATGAATCCGAAACGTTTATCCATATCAGCGCTGAACGCCTTTGAGATTTTGTTATCATCGTCTTTAAAAGATGCAGACTTTAAAGACATGAACCACTCGTAAGGATACACATCGGCACCTTCGCTCAAATGTTCAAAATCGGCTAGGTCATTACCATATAGTCCTGGAGGTGTTTCATGGAAACACTTTCCCGAGCGCTTATCTAAAGCGGGACGAGTCTTGGCTTCACCACCAAATTTGTATTTTTGAGGTTCACAGTTGTTTTCCTCAGCAGCAAAAACCTGCGCTGAAACAACAAGTCCAGTAATCAAAATTAGGGTTTTAATCATACTTACTCCTAATTAAAAGCCAAAGTCAAAAGAGCTAAAGATGCAGGGAAAGCCTGAATCCAAAAAATTCGTTTAGTCACAGAAAGTGCACCAACAACACCAGCAACCAAAACACAGCCTAAGAAAAATATTTGCAGCTGCAATTTAATATTTGCGTCTGGGTGAATTAGGGACCACAACAAGCCAGCGGCCAAGAATCCGTTGTATAAACCTTGATTCAAAGCCATTGTGCGAGTTTGTTTTGCCAGTTCAGCCGAGAGACCAAAGATTTCTCGGATTCGTTTCTTTTCCCATAGTTTCATTTCTAGAAACATGATGTACGTATGGATAAGACAGATTAGAGCTGTAAGTAGGGTTGAAATGATACTCATAATTAATCTACCTTTTCACAATATTGTGCTTTGTCTACGAT
>NCGL01000087.1 GCA_002256935.1 Bdellovibrio sp. 28-41-41 | reverse complement strand
AGTTCGATTTTTTGATTGGGTTTCAATTCCACGGCGGCGGTTGCCGCGCCGGCAAGCACGATGCTGCCGGCTTCTAGTGATCGACCATTTTCAAGTAATAGCTCGCACAGTTGAACCACGGATTGAATGGGATCACCCGATATTTCTTTGGCATCACCGGCCTGCGATAGAACGTCGTTCACATACATTTCTAAACGCGCGTTCTCTAAAATTTTAGTTGATTCAAATGGAATCCAGTTGCCCATAACAAAGTGTGACGATGACGAGTTATCTGCGATCACATCTTCCATCGAGAAGTATTTAAACTGAGTGTAGCGAGAATCTAAAATTTCCATCGTTGCGCAAACATGGGTGATATTGGCAACGACCGTGGCGTAATCGACTTTGCCTTTTAATGTCGATTTAATTTTAAACGCGACTTCCGGTTCAATTTTTGAATGAATTAATGGTGTGATATCAAAGATAGATGAATTCAAAACGTGCATCTTGTTCGTTAACTCACCGTATAGAGGAGAGTCTAAATTCATCTGTTTTCGTTTGCCTTCAGACGTCAATCCCATCTTGTAGCCTATGCGCACTTCCGATTGGCTGAGGCGATGCTGAATACCCAATTCTTGAATTTGATAGGCGTCCGAGCGGGTCATTTGAATTTTTGACTGACTCCATTGTTCAAGTGAGCGTTTAAACAGGCGCGCTTCTGTCAATTGGCGGGCAATTTCTGACTTTTTTTGCATTTCCATAGTGATAAATCCTAACGTAAATGGATGCCCTCTATTTAAGAGTTTTAAATGCATTTCTGCAAGCGACTTTTTTCCTTTATCTTTGGCTTTTGCGGTTGACTGTTATTTTTGAATTCTCTTAAATGAGTAGGAATGAACCTAGATACCCGAAAAATATACGATATTACGCCGACCGTATCACCGAAAATGGCCGTTTTTCCTGGCGATACAGAGTATGAAAACTCGTATTTGATGTCGTTTGAAAAAGGGGATCATTTAAGTCTCTCTAAAATTCAAACGACGGTTCATTTAGGGGCTCATGCCGATGCTCCCAGTCATTACCATGCCAGCGGTGTTTCGATTGAGGCGCGAGATTTGAATTTGTACCTTGGACGTGCGCAAGTGATCACTGTAACCGAAAAACGCGGACATCGTATCGCTCTAAGCGATATTAAAACTGAAATTTTAGCTCCGCGAGTCTTGTTTAAAACAAACTCGTTTCCAGATCCCGATCATTGGAATACTGATTTCATGGCACTATCGATTGAGCTCATCCGCCATCTTCATCAAAAAGGTGTACGGCTAGTAGGCATCGATACACCGTCCGTAGATTTAGCCGACGATAAAATATTGGAAGTGCATAACGAGATCTATAAGGCTGACTTAGCTATTCTGGAAGGAGTTGTGTTGTCGGAAGTTCCTGATGGTGTCTATGAATTAATTGCGTTACCACTCAAGTTAAAAGGGGCGGAGGCATCACCGGTTCGAGCTGTACTCGTGCAAATTTAAACGCCGTACTTGTAGAAAGAATAAGGTAGAAACAATGGAAAAAATTTTAAATTATATCAACGGTGAATGGATCGCTCCTTCAAACGGACAATTTCTGCCTAATAAAAATCCGGCGACGGGCGCTGACTATTCACTCGTTCCCGATTCTGATGCTAGCGATGCTGAGGCGGCTATTTTTGCCGCCCATGCCGCATTTCCCGCATGGTCGAAAACAACAGTGCGTGAACGCAGTCATTTGATTCGTAAACTAGCCGACTTAATAAAAGAAAATGCAGATACGTTGGCGATGGAAGAAACTATCGATAATGGAAAACCTTTAAAGATAGCCGGTACGGTCGATATCCCTCGCAGCGAATTGAACTTTAGGTTTTTTGCTGATCTTGCGATGAGCCTGCATGGCGAAGCTTACCGATCGGATTCTAATACTATGAGCTACACAGAGCATACGCCATTAGGGCCTGTTGTTTGTATCTCGCCTTGGAACTTGCCATTATACCTTTTGACTTGGAAAATTGCGCCGGCTCTAGCGGCTGGGTGTACGGTGGTTGCCAAGCCGTCGGAAGTAACACCAATGACTGCGTATCGTCTTAGTCAGTTCACCGCGCAAGCGGGATTTCCAAAAGGTGTTCTTAATTTCCTGCACGGTCGAGGCAGTTTGCTTGGGGAAAAGCTTTGCACAGATCCCCGAGTGAAAGCGATTTCATTTACTGGTAGTACTCAAACAGGACGCAGTATTTCCACATTGGCGGCACCTTTATTTAAAAAATTGGCGTTAGAAATGGGTGGCAAAAACCCCGTCGTTATTTTTAAAGATGCCGAGTACGAGAAAATGCTAACGACGGTTGTTCGATCTAGTTTTTCCAATCAAGGTCAAATCTGTTTATGTGGCTCTCGCATTTTTATTGAAAAACCATTGTATGAGCAGTTTAAGAAAGATTTTGTTCAACGAGTATCGCAGTTAAAAGTAGGTGATCCGTTAAATAGTGAGACCGATCTGGGCGCAGTCGTTAGTAAGTCTCATATGGAAAAGATTTTATCTTACATTAAAAAAGCGCGTGATGAGGGTGGCCGTATTTTAACTGGCGGTGAGCAATTAAAAATTAGCGGCGGTTATTTTGTGAAGCCGACTGTTATTGAAAATCTAGATTACCTGTCGAGTGTAAACCAAGACGAAATCTTTGGCCCTGTTGTTACGATCACTCCGTTTGATTCGGAAGATCACGCGGTAATGATGGCGAATAGTACTCGCTATGGTTTAGCGGCCAGTGTTTGGACGACAGATTTGAATCGTTCGCAGCGTATGGCTCGAAAAATTGATGCAGGTATCGTTTGGATCAATACCTGGATGAATCGTGATCTACGTACTCCATTTGGTGGCGTCAAAGAATCAGGTTACGGACGGGAAGGCGGCATTGAAGCATTGAAATTTTTCTCGGAAGTAAAAACGATTTGCATCGAAACAAGTTTGGAGAATCCATGAGTGAAATTAATTCTAGTCGCGCCCCCGAACCAGTGGGAAAATACCCACACGCAAAACGCGTAGGGAATTTGTTGTTTCTTTCCGGGGTTGGTCCCAGAGAAAAAGGCACAAAAAAAATTCCGGGTGTTGAGCTAGACAGCGAAGGCAGAATTGCTTCTTACGATATTGAAACTCAGTGTCGCAGTGTTTTTAAAAATGTAAAATCGATTCTAGAAGATGCCGGTGCGTCTTGGGAACAGCTGGTAGATGTAACAGTATTCTTAACGAATATGAAAGCAGATTTTCCAACCTACAATCGTTTGTGGGCAGAGTATTTCCCCAATAATCCCCCATGCCGAACTACACTTGAAATTTTATCATTGCCGACTCCGATCGCGATTGAGCTTAAATGTATCGCCGCCATGGACAATAAAAAGACAACCAAATAGGGAAACTATATAATGAATCTAACTGAAACGTTGAAATTAACAGACTGGATTAAAGAAAATCGTCACTTGCTAAAACCACCTGTAGGAAACAAGTGTATTTGGCCGCAGCAAGATTTTATAGTCATGGCTGTAGGTGGACCGAATCAACGCACTGATTTTCATGTCAACCGCGGCGATGAATTTTTCTATCAAGTCGAAGGCGATATGACCCTTAAAATTCGTACGCCTGAGGGTGAAATCAAGGATGTTGCGATCAAACAAGGCGATATTTATTTACTGCCCGGCGGAACGCCGCACTCTCCGCAGCGTCCCGCTAATACAATAGGAATTGTGATTGAGCGTCGTCGTCAGACGGCTGAATTAGATGGCCTGCAATGGTTTTGTGAAAAATGCGGTAATAAACTCTACGAAGAATTTTTTAAATTAGAAAATATCGAAACACAGTTTAAAGCGGTATTTGATCGTTACTACGATAGTCCGCATACGAGCTGTAAACAGTGTGGTACCGTTAACGGTAGAAAATGGACTCATGTTAAAAATTGATACTCACACTCACATTTTGCCACCCGAGATTCCCAAGTTTAAAGATAAATTTGGCTACGGTGGATTTATTCAGCTAGTAAAGAACGCTGGTTGTGAGCATTGTGATATGATCGATGACAGCGGTAAGTTTTTTCGTCGCGTCGATAGCAACACATTCAACGCTGACGATCGCTTGAAAGATATGAAGGCGCAGTTGACTCAAGTTCAAGTCCTATCGACGGTGCCGGTTATGTTCTCGTACTGGGCAAAAGCAGCTGATGGTTTGACGGTAGCGCAATTTC
The DNA here is from genome assembly GCA_002256935.1 of Bdellovibrio sp. 28-41-41. Taxonomy (GTDB): domain Bacteria; phylum Bdellovibrionota; class Bdellovibrionia; order Bdellovibrionales; family Bdellovibrionaceae; genus UBA2316. Next base: position 6,150 of record NCGL01000087.1, on the reverse strand, counting down.
TTAATGACCATGTCGCGCACGTAACGACAACGCAGCCAAAAAAGTTTGTAGGTCTGGGAACGCTACCGTTGCAAGATATTGATCTATCCATTCGTGAAGCTCATCGTTGTATTGATGATCTAAAGCTGGCCGGTTTTCAAATTGGCTCCCATGTGATGGGTAAAAACTTATCCGACCCATCGTTCTTTCCGCTTTATGAAGAACTCGAAAAAAAAGGTGCCTGTTTGTTTGTCCACCCCTGGGATATGATGGGCCAAGATACGATGTCTAAGTACTGGCTGCCGTGGCTCGTCGGAATGCCGGCAGAAACCTCGCGCGCCATCTGCTCGTTTATTTTTGGCGGTGTGTTTGATAAGTTTCCTAAGCTTCGCGTGCAGTTTGCTCATGGGGGTGGGAGTTTTCCGTTTACTTTGGGCCGAATTCAACACGGCTTCGAATCGCGTCCTGATTTGTGCGCGATTGATTGTAAACTGTCGCCTAAAGATTACATTTCAAAATTTTTCGTCGATAGTTTAGTTCATGATCAACGCAGTTTAAAATTTCTGTTAGAAGTTATGGGTGAAGATCACGTCTGTCTAGGTACCGATTACCCATTTCCATTGGGTGAAACTGAAGCCGGGAAAATGATTGATGGCAGTGGTTTTATTGATAAGCCTATGCGCGAAAAACTATTTCATCGCAATGCTCTTAAGTGGCTAAATAAAAACCAAAACGATTTTTTATAACATAGGAAGGCTGATATGCAATTAGGATTAGAAGGAAAGAAAGCGTTAGTTTTTGGTTCATCTGGCGGTATCGGCAAGGCGATCGCGGAAAGTTTGTTAAAAGAAAAAACTCATGTCGTGGTAAATTCGCGTAGCGCGGATAAAATAAAATCAACTGTAGTTGAATTTCAAAATAGTTTTGCGACTAAAAACGTATACGGAGTCGCTGCTGATTTAACAAAAAAAGATGAAGCTACTCGTGCGGTAAGAGAGGCCAAAGATCTTATGAATGGATTAGATGTATTGGTTGTAAATACAGGTGGGCCAGCTAAAGGTTCCTTCGAAGATATCTCGACAGAACAATGGCTGTTTGATTACCAAAATTTATGGATCAGTTTTGTTGATGCTGTTAAAGCGAGCTTGCCAGAAATGAAAAAAAATAAATACGGACGTATTTTATTAGTAACCTCCCTGGCAGCCAAAGAGCCTTTGAAAGGCTTAACAACGTCAAACGGTCTGCGCGCGGGATTGAGTGGTTTATGTAAATCATTGGCTAATGAAGTGGCGGCTTGCGGAATCACCGTCAACGTTTTATTGCCGGGCTATACAGACACAGATCGATTGAAAGAGTTAAAACTAACAGAAGAAACAGTAAAGGCTCTTGTTCCGATGGGGCGATTAGGTCACCCGCGCGAATTGGCAGACCTGGTTTCTTTTTTAGCGTCAGAGCGTGCCGGATATATTACGGGGCAATGTATTGCTGTCGATGGCGGAGCCTTGCGAGGATATTAGTTGATAGGTGGATTATATTTGATCGCGGGGATATTGCTATTCACGTCTACAATCCAGATGCGTCGTAATACCTTGGAGATTGCTTCGGGACGATACCAAGCATAGCCGCCGGCGCCCCAGTTTGTGTACGAATTTTTCAGTCGGACAGCTTTGACAGAGCCACTAGGAAGAATTTCTAACTCGGTAATCGCAAATTGATGACCGATCACGGAATCGTATCCATCGACATCAATCAAAACCATTCGATTTGAGGCCAATGCGTCTTTGACCGCTTCGAAAACCGCACGGGTCGTTTCAGGAGTGTGGATTCCATTAAATCCGTGGTAGTTCAGCAAAGGATTAATAAAATTCTTTAGGTTATTTGTTTGTGCAGAGTCTTGGTAAGGACCATTCATATTAGTATAGCGAATTTCAACTTCGCCGTGGCGATCAATCCCATACATGCGACCAAAGGAGTCGGTAGTGTGGTGAACGCCATCATACCAAAATGACCTCGGCCATTCACCGACATAGTCACCCATTACCTTCCGGAAAATGCGTTGTGCCTCTTGAGCTAGTTTGGCTTCAGTGTAAAAGTTCGGATTTTGATTTCGATTGTTTATAATCACATTCACTTCATCGGTGATGTCAGAATATATTTTATATAGATCCCATTTTTCCATCGGAATTTTTGGTGACCAAATATCTTCTGACACTAAACCATACAGTTCAACGAGTTTCATCGCGTGATAGGTCTCTCCACCATCGAGTTTGAAGTACATTCCTTTACCATTTTGATTATTAGATATAATTTCACCAATCACGTGTTGGAATTTTCTAGCGACCAAGTACGCGGCAGAGAATTCAATTTTTCTAGAATTGTAGTGACGGTTTAAATGTGTAGATTCCAAAGCGCCTAAGAATGAAAACAGAAAACATTCGCGAGAGTAGCGTTGATCTAAATTTCGAGTGTCTTTATTGTTAAAAAATCGGTTGGTTGCATTTGGCCAGTACGGACTGGGTTTTTCCCAAATCCCATCTCCAGGTACAGTTTCAGGTGGTTTTGAAAGCGATTTTTTAAAGTTTTTATGATAAAACGTAGTGCACTGATTGCCCATGAATCCGTCACTAGAAAAACCATCGCTAAACGCCGATGACGATATCAATAGCGCAACCAGGGGAAATAGTAATACGAGTGTCTTAATATTAGACATTCTTGACCTTCATAAAGAATATAACAGACCATCTATCCACGTAGTAAAGATACTACAGGAACTAGACCAAATTTAGAGTGAAAAAACGGTGTAAAATGGGTCATTTTCACTGGGATTAAAATCATTTAATTCCAATTTAATTGAGTATTTACATTCCTTTGTTAGTCTAAGAATCACAGATTGAGTTTAACAATGATATACAAAGGAGTGCTTGTGAAAAAAGTTTTAGTAATGGGTTTGGTGCTAGTAGGTTTTTTATCAGCTAACGCTCAAGATTCTTCGGAGAAGCCATCCGTTGCTTCGCCGTCTCCTGGTGTAGACGCTGGTAGGCCATCAAAAGAACAAAGAAAAGCGATGCATGAAGCTCTAAGCGATGAAAAAAACGCTGTTCACTCATCATGTTCGGAAGAAGCTAAAGCATCTAACTGCGGTGATAAAGTCGTTGGTAAAGGTTTGCTTAAATGCATCCATGAACACAAAAAAGCGAGCAAAGAATTTAAAATCTCTGATGGTTGCAAATCAGCAATGAAAAGTTTAAGAGACGAAAAAAAGAAATTTAAAAAATAGTTGTTTCTTGAAGTAAAAAAGTAAAAGGCGGCTCACGATGAGCGGCCTTTTTTATTTCGCTAGATAGGATAACTCGCATAACGTGCGTGGGTAAGCCGTCTTTGTTTTTTGTTCCTGGTCCCTTGATTTCAACATCAATTTTGATTCCTGATGTTGATTTTGAAATCGAAAACACACCGAAATCATATATATATTGTAGCGTAGCGGTCTTTATTGCTGAGGCCCGTGACGAATAAACGAAGCTCTATGGATATCACCCCGCACCCGTCGCCGTGATAGTTTCCGTATAGAAAGATGACGATTTCCCAATATAAGACATATCAATTTGAAGCGATTTTCTCAGTTCAAAACACTAGATTTTTTTTTACTAAAATCATCATGATTTCTCATGATGAGAATCGTAAATCGTTTCGAGGGGATAGCTTGTAATTGAAAAACTATTGAACGATTTATTGAACTTATAGGCTTTGGAATATTCGAGATAAACCGAGTATACTGGAAGAGTTCTGGCAAATTCTCGCCTGACGACTTTCGTTTTATCGACTGTCGCTTAATCGAGAATGTGTGGGATTTTTGTGGGGAGGAACTTTGAAAACTATTAATCGCATTATCGATGTATTGGAACGATTAATGTTAAAACGAAATAACTATTTCAGACGCGCATCTTTTGTAGCCGCGCTGTCTGTTCTATTAATTTCGTTTCAAAACTGCTCGCAAGGTAAGTTTGAAATAGATGAAGCTCAACTGTCTTCCGCTTCGAATGATACCGGTGTTAAAGATTCTGGAACGGGTACGGATGCTGGAGCAGGGACGGGAACTGGAACTGGTACAGGCACCGGAACTGGTACTGGCGGTGGAACAAATACTCCAATAGGTCCTACTCAAACCGAGATCAATGCCGAAATTGCAAAACGCCTACGTTGTAAATCAGCTATTAAAGTGCCTGTTGTTACCAATGCGACAGACTTCGTAAGTAAGACTATCAATGTTAAATCGGGTTTAGGTGCAGGATCTGGTGACGTAAATCCGGCCAATTACCCTATGGCCATTACGCTAGATTCAAGCCAAGGTGTTGATGCTTCTAAGTACACTGTTGCTGATGGCTGTACGTTTCAGACTCAAGCAGAGATCACGATGGTGACGGGTGAGTCTGGAAAAGACGCCGTATTTAATTCAGGTATCGATAAGAATGGTCAGCAAATGGTTGTAGGAACAGCGACGGGTTCTCGCGCTATTGATTACATGGATAATACTATAATGCTCAGAACGACTGGAAACAATCAGACAGGTACTCAATTTGCGATGGGTACAGACACATTGAGTGTTAACTATAATATTCGAGTTGATAACAACAATGCGGCTCGAATCACTCGCTGTGTAGATGGCAGCATCTATTATAAGTTTCGCGTAACAGCGGCTACCACGGGTTTAAATCAAGAGCGCACGAATTATCCAGGTTCTAATGTGGGTAATACTACGATGTCGTCAGGTTATTATTACTTCCGAGTTGTTTCAGAAAATAACTGCTGGAAAGAAAATAACTTAACTAAAATTATGGCGGCGGCAAGTCCAGGATCAATTCCAGCAGCGAACTCATTATTTGGTACTTCGGTTGCGGGTGACGGTGAGTGGGTTGCTTCAGTTAGTAATGGTGAAGGTAATACAGGTTACATTTATATTTTTAGAAAGGTATCAGGCAACTGGACTTTCTTCCAAAAGATCAAAGGTTCTAACGGTAATGGTACCGTGTTAACTGGGGTTGCTGTTCGTGGAAGCCTTTTGGCTGTGGCATCATCGGGTGATGGTCTTGGTTATCCAGGTCGCGTTTATTTATATAATTTAGATGGCAACGTGATCTCGGGTGCGTTCCAAGTTATCGATAGCCCAGTGTCTCCGATAGCGCAGTTTGGTTCTGGCGTCGCGATCACATCAGCGAATGGCGTTGCGATCGGTGATGCGCACGGCAGCGGCCGCGCTTATATCTATTCTTTAAATTCGGGCTTATATGGTGCCGGTTCTGGTTCGGCGCGCACGCCTTCAGCATCACAAGAAGGTTCAGCTATTGCGGCGTCCGTTATGGGCTTCGGTGCTAACGTTACTTTCCAAGGCGGTCGCTTGTTAGTGGGCGCTTACAAAGGAAACGAAAACTACGCCGGTTCAGTTCACATATACGATGCTGGCGGTGGAAGTTTTGGTTCGCCAGTTAATAAATACGCTCCATCAGGTATCACATCGCAAGCTAACTTTGGTCAGGCCATAGGGTTTGATGGTTCGTCACTGGTTGTTGGTGCTTACGAGAATGCAACAACAGGTAACGTAGCTGGTGCCATTGCTTATTATAATGATTATTCTGCAGCGACGGCTCCTAGAGTTATTCAAGGAAGCGCAGCTGAAGAAAGATACGGTGTTTCGGTAGCGATTGTCGGAGATTCCGTTTACGTGGGTAGCCGCGGTGGAACAGGTTCTTCAGGAACTGTGAGTCGTTATCTGAAAACAGAGTTAGCAGGAACTGGCAATTACAACTCGCGCATATTCTTACAGCGTAGCCACGACGGTGTTAACGGTGAAGGCTTTAGTTATTCAATGAATGTACTTGGCGGAGCAGCGACACCTACTTTGGTGATCTCTTCGCAAACAAAAACATATTCTAACGGCGCTGATATTAGATCCAAAGCCGGAGCGGTTTATGTTTATGAAGTTAAATAGTAGCAGCAAATAGTTCTAGTTAGTCGTTCTGTTCTGGGGTTTTAGGTACTTGGGGTTAGTTTGAACTTTTTCGGGGGAAACAAGATGAATATGCAAAAAATTCTGATTTTGATTGTTTTTGCAAGTTTTATCTCTAAAGCAGATATTTCGGATGCTACGAGAAATGACAAAGCAGTCGTTCACTACGA
>NCGL01000086.1 GCA_002256935.1 Bdellovibrio sp. 28-41-41 | reverse complement strand
TCCTGATTTTCAAATTTGAAAATCCTGGATCGAAAATGTTTTTTTATTTAATAAAATGAAAATCTATTCAATTAACGCGCTTTATCCGCGAATCTGGGTGTTACCAGAGTGTTACCATTCTGTTACCAAACTTCGGAAATGCTTCGAAATATCGTGAAATACTGATCCACTCGATTTTCTAAATGAAATTAAGCCGCTACCGCGACATTACTAAGTTTTTTTGGGTCTAAATTTTAAGAAGGAAAATTGGATGGGGTAGGAGGACTTGAACCTCCGAATGATAGAATCAAAATCTATTGCCTTACCAACTTGGCGATACCCCAACATAGAAATGACCTGTCTAGTAGTATTGAAAATCAAACGAAATGACAAGGGTTTTTTAAGCCCTTGTACCCTTAAAAACTATATAGCCGAAAAATTAATCAGCGATCGTCACCACAATGATGCGATTGCCTCGGGCGATTCGGAATGTGTTTGTCTTTTGTTTCAGCTTGGCGAAAACGTCTTTGGCCGTGACGACCTCGTCTTTATTGACGTCCAAGATCAGGTCTCCGGCTCTTAAACCCGCTAATGACGCCATTGTTCCTTGTTCTACCTGGATAATGATTGGTTTTTTGACCTCTGTTGGTATGTCCCATTGATCGCGAAGGTTGTCATCTAGGTCGGCCAAACTAAAACCGAAATTATTCGGCGCTTTCTGACCAGCCGCGGGTTTCTGTGTTTTGCTTAATTTTTGAGCTAATTTATGATCCGATGGGCGCTCGGCGATTTGGACCGACAGGTTTACTTTTTTGCGGTCACGTTGAACGACCATTTTAACTTTCTCGCCGATGTTGCTGTCTGCGATCGCGTCCATCATGTCTGTCGAGTTTTTAACTTTCTTGCCGCTGACCTCTAGCACGATGTCGTATGGTTTTAGTCCACCCATATTCGCTGGCCCGCCGGCTTCTACGCCGACGATCACGGCGCCGCCGGAATCGTCATCTAATCCCACATGCGTGGCTGCTTCGGGATCAAGATCGCCTAACGATACGCCGATATATCCCTTGCGGATGCTGCCTCGGGATTCAAGATCCACCAAGATTTTTTTCACGTCATCAATCGGGATCGCAAATCCAATCCCTTGAGCGCGCGCATCGATCGCTTGGTTGATACCGATCACATAACCTTTTGCATTCACCAATGGTCCACCTGAATTTCCTGGATTGATACTGGCGTCCGTTTGTATCAACGGCACTTTGTTAATCTCGCCCAGTGTTCGGCCCATCGAGCTGATAATTCCCTTTGTCATACTATGACCATGACCGAATGGATTACCAAACGCTGCGACCCATTCACCGACTTGGATATCTTTGCTTGTGCCCAGTGACACCGCGGGCAGTTTGTTACCCGCATCGATTTTGATCAACGCGATATCTAAGCGTGCGTCGGATCCGATTAATTTCGCATCATACGTTTTTTCTGCGTTTTCAGTCAGCTGAACTTGGATTAAGTCAGCGCCTTGCACGACGTGGTTATTGGTTAAAATTAAACCATCTTCGCGGATGATGAAACCCGTTCCTAAAGATAGTTTCTGAGGTTTATTAGTGCGCGGCTGTTGTTGCGGGCGCACGCCGTAGAACTGTTCAAACAGTTCCATCATTGGATCACGCAGTCTTGCCCCGCGAGCGATCGCGCTGGTGGAAATATTGACCACCGCAGGGTTTACGTTTTTAGCCAGCTCGATAAACAAGTTCGCTGGCAATGGATCCGACAACCTTAAGGGAGGGGGCGGTTTCGACGTAAACTGAGCTTCCGTATTAAAAGAGAAAAGTCCGTAAGCAAGCACAACAACTAGAACAAGCGATGCAGAAAGCTTTTTCATTTATATTCCTCCAAATGAACGCTACAGAATTTGCTTTTGTAAACTGAAGTTCAATTACCTAACAACATAAGTATGCAAAACCGGTGCGCAAGGTTTAGGAGTAATAAAATTTTTCGGAAATGACAATTTAGCTGTTTAATTAGCTTTGGGCGTTAGTGGTCTAGTTAAAATTGGGTGGCCTAGTTCCGTTTTAGATCCACCCAAAGTGGATCTGTCTAGGAATAAGACGCTTAGATTTGGATGAAGCGAGCTTGTAAATCCTGGATCAAACTTACGATTAAATGGGATTCGTCTTCAGTCAGGTTTGACTTGGTTTTATCTTTCAACATCATCAGCATATCTATGTTGAATTTTGCCATGTTTTTATCGATGCGTGTTTCACCAGTTTCTTGATCGGGAGCCAGGCCCAAGGACATTGCGGCACTGGATGCGATCGACAGTGCTAGTGATGAAAAATCGGCTTTGATTTGATCCGGCATTTTAAAGTCTCCCTACGTTTACAGTTATAAGGATTAAAGCGGACTGTGTCCAATTAAATGTACAATTCGGCGTTGCACGCTGGGGTGAATACGCTCGAAAAAATTATGCAACTGATACGATGGATGCACCAAAAATAAATGGGCGGTTCCTTCGGGAATCGTGTCCGGCAATGTTTTTGAATAGCCATCTAGTTTCCACAACAATTCACAAAATTGACGTTTATCTTTTAAAATTTCGCAGCACAATCGATCATTGCGATAATACGAATCCGTATTCGCCACCGATTTTACTAACACCCAAATGAATGGTTTTGAAATTAATGAAAACAACACCAGGTTACTTTTGAAAATAAATTTTAAGAAAACCAATTGATCCAAAAGATAGGCAAATCCGGCGATTGTGTTAGCTAGCACGCTGACGACACCAAACGCGAATGAATCCATTTTCTTGATCTGACATAAGCATAGCAAAATGACTTGCTCTAATTCGGCTTTCGATAAATGACTCACAGATCCAGTCGAGATGAAAATCGTAGGGGAGTTCCAAAATAGACCCAGTGTGAAAGAATTGATCGATTCCGATTCATAAATCCTGATTTTTGGTTTTTCCATTTTTAGTTGTTCGCATAAAATATCGCGAACGCGCAAAGCACCGTGCGGGTCCTGGCCTTTTAGCTCATTAGATTTAAAGAAATTATATAACTTAAAATCGCCGTAGATAAATATAAGTACGTTAAAGAACAGCGAAGAGAAAAATCCCAGGATCAAACCGACCCGGCCAAATGCTGAGTAACCATAAAATAACAGCGAGATACTTGATACTAATATGAATAGCCAGACTTTTGTCGAATTTGAAAACGTCACCATAGAAATAGTATTCTGAATATCTGAAATTTAAGCAACAGAATTTCCTAAAGCGTCATACCTATACCGTGATGATTTTATTTATATTTTTAGGAATTCTAAAGCATACTTAGCTATTACATTACTAGCGAGGCCCAAGAATGGAAGTAGATATCTTAGCGTTGAACGCGGCGATCAAACAAGAAAGTCAGTTCATTGAAAAAATGAAAGTCGAAATTAACAAAGTCATCGTCGGACAAAACGAAATGGTCGACGGGATTTTGATGGGTTTGTTAACGGGTGGACATATTCTTTTAGAAGGCGTTCCCGGTTTAGCCAAAACATTAACAATTTCTTCCGTAGCCCAATCTATCTCGTTAGATTTTAAGCGTATTCAATTTACTCCGGATTTATTACCGACGGATTTGATCGGTACGATGATCTTTAATCCTAAGTCAGGCGATTTCGCTCCGAAAAAAGGTCCCGTATTTACAAACATTTGTCTTGCGGACGAAATCAATCGTGCCCCTGCCAAAGTACAATCGGCATTGCTTGAAGCCATGGCGGAAAAACAAGTCACCATCGGCGAGCAATCGTATAAACTCGAAGCACCTTTCTTGGTGTTAGCAACGCAAAATCCATTGGAGCAAGAAGGTACGTATCCATTGCCAGAGGCCCAAATGGATCGTTTCATGTTTAAGATCAACGTGAAATACCCAACGAAGGGTGATGAACTCGAAATCCTAAATCGCATGGGTCGCAATGAAAAACCAAAAATCAATTCTGTGATCACTAAAGAAGATTTACTGCGTGCTAGTGAAAAAGCCGATCAGATTTACGTCGATCAAAAAATTAAAAATTACATCGTCGACATCGTGATGTCGTCACGTGAACCGTCTCGATACGGTTTAAGCAAAATTGCAACGTTGATTAACGTCGGCGCATCACCGCGTGCCACGATCAGTTTACTTCGCGCCGCTAAAGCTCACGCGTTCTTAAAAGCACGCGGGTATGTAACCGCCGAAGATATCAAGGCCATCGCGTACCATGTTCTGCGCCATCGTTTGATCCTGACGTACGAAGCCGAAGCCGAAAATATCAAAACGGATGATATCATCAAAGATATCCTTGCCCAAATTGAAGTCCCAGCATGATTCCAAAAGAGATACTCAAGAAAGTTAAACTGATTGAAATCCAGACTAAAAAAATGGTGAACAACATTTTTTCGGGCGAGTATCACACGCACTTCAAAGGCCAAGGCATGACATTTTCTGATTTCCGGGAATACGTGCCGGGCGATGACGTGCGATCCATTTCTTGGCCATTAACCGCACGTACGGGAAAAACGTACGTGAAGACGTACGAAGAAGAACGGGAACTATCCGTGATCTTGGCCGTGGACATCAGTGCCTCGACAGATTTTGGATCTGGAAAATATGTAAAGGGCGAAGTCATCGTCTACTTGTCCGCACTGCTAGCCTACGCCACCGAGCAGAACAAAGATAAAGTCGGTTTGATTTTATTCTCGGATCGGGTCGAGCATTTTGTGCCACCGAAAAAAGGCCGCGGTCATTTGCAACGATTGTTAAGGGACTTATTATACTTTAAACCCGTCAGCCGCAAAACCAACTTGTCATCAACGGCTGCCTTTTTACAGGGATTTTTGAAAAAACGTGCGACTGTGTTTTTTATGAGCGATTTTTTTGATCAGAACTATGAACAAAGTTTAAGATTGCTAGCTAAAAAACATGAAGTCATTGCCTGCGTTGTGAATGATCCCGTGGAAGAAAATTTTCCAGATTTGGGTCTGATTGAATTTGAAGATGCGGAAACAGGCGAACGTATGTTGTTAGATACAACGTCCGTGTTCACAAAAGAGCGAGTTAAACGTAATTTTTATTTTCAAAATGAAGCGCGCGATAAAATGCTGAAAAAATCGCAAGTGGATAAAATAGTGATTTCGACTCAAGGGGATTTTGTACAGCCCTTGATAGCCTACTTTAGAAGAAAGAAATAATGGACTTAAACTGCACGTACGAATTTCTTAATAATCAGCCCAAGCTAACTGTCGGACAGTTGTTCCAAGCCCATTGCCAATTACCGGCGGGTGCCGTTGTGGATTTGGCTAAATTGAAAATAAAACCGGCGGCTGCAGAAACGAAAAATTACGACATCGTGTTTATTAAAGCCGCACAAGGCGGAGATCAGTTAGGGCTGATGCTAACGTCCTATACGGTGGGTCCTAAAGATATTCCTAATATCGTGCTAACTGACGATGCGCAAGACTACACTATCGTATCCCCTGTGAAATTCGAAGTTTCATCGATTTTAAAACCCGATGAAAAACCCGAGATGTTCGGACCGATTTCAGGTTTGGGCGTTGTGATCCCATTGTTCTATTGGCTTCTGCTGGCGGCCGTTTTGTTTAGCCTGTTGTCATCAGTGGCAGTGACGGTGCGTGCACGTATGAAACGTCGCAAATTATTAAAACGTTTAGAAACTCTAGAAGATGGAACTCAGCCTCTGCCGCAGTTCTTTACTTCGTATCGAAAACTTCAACGTGAAAACGCGGTGTTCAGCGCGCGTAGCCGTTTAGAAAGCGAAGGCGCAGATGACGTCACGCAATCACCCGAAGACTTATTGAAACTGGTGAAAAACGTAGAAGCGTCGATGCGCGTGTTTTTGGCGCGTGCTTTTAAAATTACCTTGTTTGAACAGCCGTGGAATAAAGTTATTTCTGAATTGGAAGACAGTCATGATTTACTGTATTCCGTTTTAGGAGCTGAGTTATCAGAACTAGCTAGTGAGTTTCAAAAAGTCGGCGTTGGTAAAAATAAACTAGAGCCTAAAGATGCCATGTCGATTTCTGAAAAAGCCCGCAAATGGATAGAACGCGCCGATCAATTACAAGCTGCCATTCTTGCGAAAGATACGCAGCTGATTAAACGTTTACGAGGAGCCAAGTAATGCAGTGGAAAGACCCCGCATATCTATGGCTGTTGTTACCATTAATCGCCGGTCTGGTATGGACCTATTTAAAACAAAAAGATAAAAATAGTTCTTTTAAGTTTTCAACCGTGACGATTTTAAAAACAGGGATGAAGAGTCTGAAAGTATTGTTTAGTCGCCTGCCATTGTTTTTGAAAGTCGCCAGTTTAGTATTTGTTGTCATCGCACTTTGCCGCCCGCAAACAGCCGACACGAAAATCAAAACCAATATCGAAGGCATCGACATCGTTATCGCCTTTGATATCTCGGACAGTATGTTGATCGAAGACATGAAACCTTTGAATCGTTTAGAGGCCGCAAAGGAACGTATCCAGGAATTCGTAAAGAATCGAACGACCGATAAAATCGGTATCGTTATCTTCGCGGGTGAAGCTTTTACTTTGGTTCCTCCGACATTAGATTACGAATTAATCCTATCCCGCATTGGTGAAATCACAACCGCGCAAGACGCACGTATCAAGGAAGGTACGGCGCTAGGTGTGGGTTTGGCGAATGCGGTTAGCCGTTTGAAAGATTCACAAGCTAAAACACGTGTTGTGATTTTTATGACTGATGGTGAAAACAACAGTGGTACGATCGATCCTGAAACGGGCCTTGAGCTTGCCAAAGGTTACGGAATTAAAATCTATTCTATCGGTCTGGGTAAAGACGGTCCGACTCGTATCCCTATCTATGTCAGAGATTTCATGGGCAACAAAGTGAAAACCTATCAGCCATTTGAATCGACTGTGAATGAAGAATTGCTTTCCAAAATGGCCTCAGAAACCGGCGGTAAATATTATCGCGCGACAAAAGAAGATTCTCTTAAAGGTGTTTTCGACGAAATCAATAAATTAGAAAAAACAAAAACAGATGTGAACAAGTACACTAAATACACCGAGCAATTTCCAACCTACTTGTTAATTGCCATCGCGTTGTATTTGCTTGCGTGGTTGCTGCAATCTACATGGTTAAGGAGGGTGCCGTAATGTTTCGGTTTGAATCTCCTAGCGCATTTTATCTAGTTGTTGTTGCCTTGGTGTTTTATGGCATAGCGGTTGTGATGCATACATCGACGCAAAGAAAATTAAAAAAGGTTTTCAATGCCATTATGGTCAGCCAGATACTGGCGACGTTTGACTTTCGCAAACGTAAATGGAAATGGTTTCTGCAATTCGCGGCCCTTGTTTTTATGGCGATCGCGTTGGCTCGTCCGCAACTAGGACAAAACCAAGCGGTTGTTAGATCGGAAGGCTTTGAAATCATTCTGGCTGTCGACGTTTCAGAAAGTATGATGGCTGAAGACTTGCGTCCCTCACGTTTAGATCAAGCCAAATTAGAATTAGCAAAACTAGTTGATCTTATGCCGGGAAATAAAGTCGGCGTGATCGCCTTTGCGGGCTCATCGGTTTTAATGTCGCCGTTAACAAATGATATGGGCGCGATCAAAATGTATTTGGATTCGTTGACGACGACATTGATTTCGAATCAGGGAACGAATGTGGAATCAGCCATTCGCCACGCCATGGATGTGTTTGAACGTGGCGGCGTCACTGTGGACTCGGGTTCTAAAGTCACACGCGTAATTCTAGTTGCATCCGACGGTGAAGATCATGAAGAGGGTGCGTTGAAAGCGGTCGAAGACGCCGTTCAGAAAAACATTCGCGTATTTTCGATTGCTTACGGTACCGAAAAAGGTGGAACCATCCCGAAACGTGATAACTTTGGTTATTTAAAAGGTTATAAAACAGATCGCAAGGGCCAAACGGTTTTAACTCAAGTAAAAGGTGATTTCCTAAAAACCCTGGCGCAAAAAGGAAAAGGCTCATTCTATTTCTCGGTGTTTGGCGGCAACCATATTCAAAGCCTGATTGATGATTTCCGTGACTTTGAAAAATCACAATTTGAATCCACGGTCGTAACGGACTATGAAGAGCGCTTTCAATTGTTCTTGTTAATTGCATTTATTTTTGGATTGGTGGAGTTAATCATGGGCGAGCGTAAATCGCATGCTCCAAAATGGAAGGGGCGTTATGTCGACAGCAGTAAATAACGGTCCTAGAAATGGCGGACTGATTTTAACGGTTTTTTTAGTGCTGGGTATGATGGGCTGTCAGTTCACTGATCTGCGCGCCGTCTATATCAACAACACGACATCAAAAAAAATAAAAGAAAAATCAATGGATGAAAATCAAACGGGCTACATGAAAGCTCTAGAGATCGAACCATTCCTGCCGGCTGTGCATTCCAATTTGGGTTCCACGTATGACGTTCTAAAAGATCCAGAACGCGCCATGAAACTTTATAAGAATGCGGAAGAGTACTCTAAAATTGAAATCGATAATCTAGAAAAACAGCCAATCCACGCGCAATGGGAACGATCGGCATTGTATACGACCCTGTTTGCCTCACTATTTAATCAGGGCCAGTTGCTGGCGCGCGAGAATAAAATAGATGACGCCTTGAAAAAATATCAAGATGCTTTGGCTCTGAATTCGGAATCGATCGAAGTTAAAACCAACATCGAATTGCTGATGCAGCAAAAGCAAGGTGGCGGTAAGGGCGAAGGCGAATCCAAAGATAACAAAGACGATAACAAAGATAAAGACGGCAAAGATAAAAAAGACGGCGATTCCAAAGACGATGACAAAGATCAGGATAAGCAGGGCAATAAACCTAAAGATTATTCGGGTAGCCCGAAATACAAACCGCGTGATTTTAAAGGCGAACTAACCAAAGAAAACGTGTCAAAAATCTTTGGCGAGATCTCGCAGCAAGAGAAAAAAATGAGAGCCCAATTTTCAAAACAGAATCAGACCAAGGAATCACCACGTGACAAAGATTGGTAATTTAATAGTCTTACTTTTTATATTTGCGGCATCGGTGGTAAACGCACAAATCGTCGTTCAAGCCGAACTACTGACGGATAAGATCGGCGTCGGTCAATTTGTAAACTTGGAACTACGGATCAGCTCCCAAGGCGAAGTTAAAATCGAAGAACCGGTTCCGCCAGCGTTCGAGGGATTGCAAGTTCGTAACACCAATCAAAGTACGCAGGTTTCTACACGTATGCAGTCCGGCGCGAACGGTATGGAGTACAGCACTCAAAAAACAACGACGTTCTCTTATCGTCTGCAAGCCGTAGCTGCGGGAAAAAAACTTATCAAACCATTTATCGTTGTTGTTGATGGTAAAGAATATAAAACAGAAAGCATTCCGATAACTATTTCGGCTAAGCCAGTCCAGCAGCCTCATTCCGATCCGACGGAAATCTTTGGTAATAATGAAGACGATCCATTTGGCCAAATGGATCGTCTCGAAGAAGAAATGTTCAAGCAACTAATGCATGGACGAAATCTTCCGGCTCGGCAAGGTGGCCCACAAGGCGTTCCTCAAGAAGATGAAAATCCAGCACTGCAAAAAGAGCCTGCGTACAGATCAACGCCATCAAATAATAACGAAGCGTTCTTTATTCAAGTTGAAGTCGATAAAACTGAAGTCTACGAAGGTGAGCAAATCGTTGTTAGTTGGTATTTGGTAACTCGTGGACAATTAGAGAGCCTTGATCGCACAAAATTCCCGGATCTGAAGGGTTTCTGGAAAGAAATCATCGAAGAAGTTCCCGCGATTCAGTTCTATCAAGAAGTCATCAACGGCGTTCCATTTAAAAAAGCAATGCTGGCACGACATGCATTGTTCCCGTTAAAATCTGGCGATACAGTGATAGATGAATTTAAAATTAAATCTAAAGTTCGTCTGCCTAATCAAAACTTTGGATTTAACTTAGGTAAAGTGTACGAATACACGAAATCGTCTCAACGTGTGAAAATTAAAGTTAAGCCTCTTCCACCAGAAGGCCGTCCCGCATCGTTCAGCGGCGCCGTTGGTAAATTTAAAGTCAGTTCGCAAATCGAAGGCAGTCAGCCGGTGGCCAATCAGCCAATGAAATTCAAATTAAAATTTGAAGGTTTCGGTAACGCCAAAGGTATCGAGCTTCCCGGGATACAATGGCCCGAAGGCATCGAAGTTTTTGAAGTTCGCAATGAAGCCAAGTTTTTCAAAAATGGACAGAGCTATAAAGAATTTGAAATTATTTTGATCCCTCGTAAAGATGGCAAGATGGTATTGCCTGCGATTGAAATGGGATATTTTAATCCAGAGACGGGCAAATATGATGTCCAGCGATCGATGGAAATTCCAATCGAAGTTTTGCCGGGCGATAAAGC
>NCGL01000085.1 GCA_002256935.1 Bdellovibrio sp. 28-41-41 | reverse complement strand
CAAAAAGAGAAAACATTTGCAAAAATGACAGAAATTATTAAAGTGGAGATGTAACCCATGTCTTTGTACTAAAGTGTTACCTATGTCTTTGATTGGTCATTTTTTTATGTCTATATATAGACTCTCCATTTTATAAAAACATAAATCATCACAAGTTACTGAAATTACTAATTAATAAGAAATTCTAATCCCTGGCATAACGGTTTATTGTGGAATTGATTTCGCAAAGATACTTTTGGAACTTAAAAAGGCGCGCTGTGAACGAGTTGACGGAACGTAAGTGCAGAACTCGTTGACAGTAGCGCCAAACATCAGCTCAAGGAGCCCAAACGTGTGGTTCGCAATCGGAGTCAACAAAATCTCAATTCCTATATCCTCTCTGTTGCTGACAGTCGCTCTACTATTTTTATCTCTAACTTCATCGGCAAAAATTGAACGTTCCCTGGCTGTGAAGTTTGTTAACGGTGCCCGCCTCGCTTTAGAAAGTGATCGTCTGTATTTCACTTTGCCTTCCGGTGAAAAAGTCGCTTTAAAAGGTGATAACTTACGAATCGTTGCGCCCAACCAAAATGCTTCTAAAGCAGCTATCGTTGAACAAGTCGATCGCCGTACTAACGAAGTCAAAGCTCGCTTTCTAGTTTTTCAAGATGGTTATGTGGCCCCCGTACCGGTAAAATTTACTGGCGCCGAACATTGGACCTATTCACAAAAAGACGATACAGGTCACCTCTATGGCGTTATCTCTATTAAATATGTTCAACCGCTAAAAAGCTCGGTCATGTTAGTGCGTGCGACCGATGGTCAACGATTAACATTACAAACAGACACGTATATTGACCAAAGCTCGGCGTCTTATAATTTTGATCCCAAACAATTAGGCTGGGATTTAGATCGCTTCGAAGCCAATGACGGTTTTTCTAGCAATTTATCAGAAGCTAAACATGATTTTTTTATCGGAATAAAAAAGGGGAAATTCAAACGCATCGTTAGCTCGCCACACGCGGCCTCACCAGCTCACGAAGGCCAATCCTCTTTCGGTCAAGCCGTCGTCTCTGGCTTCGTTAGTAAAATTCAATTTGGCCTTGAAATGTTAGCTAACGAATTTGATTCCAATTCTGAATTAGAAGACAAATTAAACAACCGTGTTTTCGGTCAATCTCATTTAGTTAAATCACTGGTTCGAAACAGTCATGTTATCGACGACGAGAGTTCAACTCGTCCCCGCATCGTCATGATTACAGGAACGTCGGGTGCCGGAAAGTCTTATGTTGCGCGTGAGTTAGCTCGCGAGCGACTTCAAGATATGGATTATTTCCTAGAGATCGACGGAACAAAATACGCGGGCGGCGATGCACAGCAAGCTAATATCATGGCTCACAAGCTTTTCGGTGCCGAAAAAGCATGGCAAGGCGGACAAACTGGTGAACTGACTGAGTTTCTTAGAAAAACAAAAGGCCGCGGCGTCGTTGTTATTAATGAAGCCGAGAAAATGAATCCCTATATCTACACCCGCCTGATGGAGTACTTCGATACAGGAATGGTCACTGCGGGCGATGGCGAAGAGATCGCCGGTAAACAAGTTTTGGTCGTATTGACAAGCAATCGTGGTGCTCGCCAATTGATTCCCGAAGGCGCCAAAGACTGGTCGGATGCTGATCTTGAACGTTACGTTCAGGGTGTTACCTCAGATGATGTAAAACGCGTATTTACCACTAAACAAAAAGCAAATGATAACGTTCTTCCTGAAGAAGTCATCAACCGCATTGATGAGTTTCTATTATCAAGCCCGTTAACAAAACCTGTACTAAACAAAATTTTCCGCGCTGCTGTCATTCGGGAAAATGAAGCCCTTGCTGAGAAATACAAAGGCCTGCACTTTAATTTTTCCGATGCCGCACAAAATTATTTAGCACTCGTAAATGTAGATTTAATGAGCCACGGTCGATTGATGAACCGACGCGCCGAAGGTGTTTTCAAAGATTTGAAAGAAACTATTGCAAAAGCGTTGTCGAGTAAAAAATGGCGCTCGGATCAGATCACTGAAATCAATATCGATCTAAAAGAAGATGTCAGTCACCGCTGGTATTTCGTCGTGAATAGCGATCTTTTCGTCGCGGTTCCTCAACCGTCGAATCCTAATCCACTAGCTGATCCGTATATTCGAAAAATTATTGGCGAGCTTGATAGCAGCCTTAAACGCCGTGTGATCGGACAAGATGCGATGATCGACAATGTTCACGAACTCATTGTGGATCACTTGGCTCAGGGCGTGCGCTACCTCCCGACTGTTTTCATGACTGTTGGTACAACGGGAACTGGAAAAACGGAAACTGGTTTAGCGATTGCTGAAAGTGTTTTCGGTTCAACAACTCGTGCGGGAGTTATCGACTTAGGCGAAGTTTCGTCAGCGTATCAATTCGCATTAAAGTTTGAACAAGGTTTAGAAGGCGCAGAAAGTGATTTTGAGCGCTACCTTAGAAATAATCCCGATGGTGGAGTATTGATTTTAGATGAAGCATCGAACATGGGCGGACAAAATCGCGCCATGAAAAACGAACTATTTAAAAAATTCTACGCCATTTTTGATCGTGGTTCTTGGGTAAGTCCCGTGACAGGAAAAACATATGACCTTACAAAGCATATTATCCAATTGACTGGTAACGATGGCGAACATTTCTTTGCCGGCTCATCAGCTGATGAAGACCGTCTTGAAATTTGGAAATCGAAAAATCGTGAAGAGATCATCCATGAAATGCTGATTGAATCTGGGGTCCCGGAGGCTTTGATCGGTCGATTGGCTACAGTAATCTTGACTAAGCCGTTACTTCGTTCAGATCTGAAACCGATCGCTGAGAAAATTTTGAAAGAAAAAATTCGTCCTCTAGAAACTCAGTATCGCGGTTTGAAAATTTCTTATGGACCCGAAGTATTAAATTCTTTAGCCGAGAGTTTCTTTACTCACGGTCGCGGCGTTCGTTCCATCCGCACTGTTGTTGAAAAACGTTTCGGTAGCGCCATTCAAATGGCTTTGTTCAAAAGTGGCATTGATTTAAACAATTTGAATGGCGTAAATCTAGAACTTAAAATTGAAGATAATAAATCTGAAACTCCGTACAGAAATAAAAATGCGGCAGAAAGAAAAGTTCACGTGGTTGTAGATATCACGAAAAAAGAAGGCTCGAGCACTACTCCTATTTTTACTCGCAAAGTGGACTTAACTGAATTTGCTCAGGAACAAGTTCTGATGAAGTACGACGAAGCGTGGTTAACAGCGATTCACGAAGCCGGTCACGCGGTAGCCAATGTTCCCGATATCACAGGTGAAAAAGTCGCCTACATCACTATCCGCGGCGGAACATCAGGAACAGGATCTCAAAAAATTAGATATTTGGGGTATGCTCGCACTCACCTTGTCGACGGTTACGTATCTCCTGATCACGCCAAAGTCGTAGGACAAATCGCTCGAATCGCGGCGGGTAACGTAGCCGAAGTGATGTCGGGAAACGCAATGACCGCGGGTTGGTCTGATGACTTATCGAAAATTCGTCATCTAGCCAAAGCAGCGTTGATCAGCTATGGATTTGATCCTCGTTTCCACGGCATTCAGCTCGATCGCGAAGGTAACCCGATCTTAAGCGAAGCCAAACGTCGTCAATTGGAAGACGCCATGGGAAAATTGATCGAGAAAGGTATGGATCTCGCTCGTCAAACTCTGTCTGAAAACTGGAGTTACGTAATTAGTGTAGCCACTGAATTGATGCACAAAGGGCAGATTGATGGCGTTCGTTTTGCTGAACTTGGCAAATTCAAGAATCCAGTATCACTGGCTCCAGGAACGAAACCATCAGAAAAAACGGCTACTTCGGTTTCGCCGACGATGAAACAATTAATGTGTCGCGGATTCTATAGCCTTAAATAAACTATTTCCATTAGGACACCACTTAAAATTGGCGTGATTGGTAGCGCTGTGACCATGGTGGAGAGTCTCCTAATTCCTTGCTAGGATCGCGTTTCATATCAGAAATGCGATTCCATTCGTAATCTAAATACATCATTTGGTGATCGAGTGCTGGCTCGTTCGACGTTGAATCCACTGAACATGGGCTTGATGGTGCATACGACGTTGATTTGCAGATACTAAACGAAACTGTTTTCAGATCCGTCGTCATCGTTGCAATCCAATCTTTTAAATACATTGGCCCAGAAGGATTGATCGCGGGATCAAAAATCACCGGTTGTTGTCCGACCATGACAATGGGAACCACATGATACCACCAGCTGACGGAACCATTGCACGTGCAAAACAACCATCGTCGGGAAATATCCAGCTCGAACGACGAACCATATTATGAGTTACATCTTTGATAAACTTAGCATCACGAACTTTTACAAACGATTGCGTCGCCACGGTCGCATTCTGATAAGCTGGTACTTTTTCATACGTCAACATATCAAGAGGTTTGGCCAACCCCAACGGCGTGTCTTCCTGAATCGAGCGAATCCCATACTGTGCCAGTCGTTGACGATACCGCTGAAGCGCGGCCGCTGCCGGTTCACGATAGCCACGTAACGCTGAATGTAGAGGCGCCGAACTAGAATAGACACCTGCTGATGAAAAAATAGAAAATGTTAAGCAAATACAGCTTAATAGATATTTCATGAATCCCCCCCCGAGACGTTTATAACTGTCCGACGAACTCAAGATAACCGCAAACAAAAACACGGTGCCATAAAAAATTTTCCTGCATATGCACTTGACTGGAGTGTCTAATTTTTAGATTTCCTAGAAATGATTTTTCAATCACTCGCTGGAATATCAAGCCTCTAACTTTTGACGTTCGTCGATTAATCCTGAACACAAATTCTTCCAAATAACTATCCATGTGTTTTAGATCTAATCGGCCATGATGGGTTCCCAAAATCCAGCGCTTAAGAAGTACCATCACTAGATTGACTCTAGGCAGTGTTTGTATCCAATATTTTTATATGTCCAGGTATCCTCCTTTCCATCCATCAACTGCCAAGCCCCAAACTACGCTGCAAACCAGATGCGCTAACTCCATTTTTTTGCGAGGTAACCCACCAGATTTCATAAAACCAAGTTTTTAAATCCAGCTTACCCTTCTCAAAAATAGAATTAGCTTTTACTGAATTTTTGAACTCGCACGCTCGGCATTGCCGAAGACTCGTAGAATTTTGTCAAAACAGATTGTGGCCACACTTTTGACATTGAAATGTCTTGGGCCAACGAACTTGTTCCAAAAACGACAAGCAGGCGTCTTCATTTGAGAATATTTAATCAAACGCTCGAAGATTGTTTGGATGTTTCAAACTCTATGAATATTAGAGCTTCACAACAATTTGGAAAGGAATTATAGAATGAAAATATTAATCGGTACGGCAATTTTAATAGTGGATCTCTAAGCCGGAACATCTGCAATGAAGCCCATTTACGATAATGTTCGCAAAGCTGCATTAGAAAAAGTCGGCATGGGCCTACCACCGCTGCCCCGATGCATTCTCGATATATCGAGGCCTAATAGCTATTCGCACCTAAAATAGAAACTTTTTCACTAAGCTTCATGCTCAAAGAACTTCTGCAAAAACCGTAAAAAGTTTAAAATTATCAACCGACTTGATCGAATGCAGCATTAAGACAACACATTGAACTTTATAAATTCATGTGATTTTATGAATCGGTGCAATCTGCTATTAACATCTTCCTTTCTATCGCGTTTCTGCTTGTTGGATTGAATCCTATAAAAGGGTTTTCTGCGATATATGATCTTTCTACTATCCAGATTTCACATTCCCATACACACGACCATGTCGGACATGATCATCATCACGATGATGAAGAAGACCAATCGAACGATCAGCATACGCATGAAATTATTGTTTCATGCATTCACACGCTTATTGTTGAAATAAAGCCACCTGTCCTAGTAAACTTTAATTTAGAGAATTCTTACCCTTTGGTTAAAGATATTCTACCGCGACCGAACCGTTCGCTCGGTTCCATATTCCGGCCTCCGATTTCCGCATAGATCTCTCACATTTTCATTTACGTTAATTTGATTATTTGGTCTCTGTACAGAACTGCGTTTTTCGCATCTACGTACAATTAGACTGAAAGGAATTTATGCTGGATTCGTTAATTCGCTTTTCATTAAAAAAGCGACTCCTTGTAGGTATACTTGCGCTAGCCATTTGTGTTTATGGCGGCTGGTTATTACAAAGCCTGCCTGTAGATGTATTTCCTAATTTAAATCGTCCGACCGTAACGGTGTTAACCGAAGCCCACGGCCTCGCACCTGAAGAAGTAGAGACGTTGGTGACCCTTCCCATAGAAACTATCTTAAATGGCACGCCCGGGGTCCTACGTCTGCGATCGAGCAGCGGTATCGGGGTTTCCATCGTTTACATCGAGTTCGATTGGGGCACAGAAATTTTTCGCAACCGTCAACTAGTCGCCGAGCGCCTACAACTATTGGAGGGTCAATTACCACCCGGTATGCAGCCAGTGATGGGCCCAGTCACTTCAATCATGGGCGAAATTCAATTTGTCGGAGTCACTAGTCCCGACAATAAAGTTTCCGCAATGGACCTTCGAATCCTTGCTGATTGGACGCTACGACCTCGATTGATGACAATACCTGGAATTAGCCAAGTTGTTGTCATGGGCGGCGAAGTAAAGCAGTACCAAATTCATATCTCAAGTGAAAAATTGCAGAAAAAAGCTATCTCACTTGAAGACCTGAAACACGCTCTGTCGGAAATCAGCGAGAACACTACCGGTGGATTCATTGATATTAACAACAAAGAGTTTTTAATAAGACCTTTAGGTCGCGTAACCTCAATTGAAGAAATTGAAAACTCACTTGTGGCTATGCATTTTGGCCAGCCTGTTTTAGTAAAAGACGTTGCCGAAGTAAAAATTGGACCCAAAGCCAAGCGTGGCGAAGGCAGTATTAACGGAAAGCACTCCGTTATTATGACGGTTCAAAAACAGCCAAGCGCCAGCACAATTGAGCTAACTAGAACGATAGACAAAGAACTGCTCGCCATGCAAAAAGCGCTACCAGAAGGCGTAAAACTAGAAACAGATTTATTTAAGCAATCCCATTTCATCGAGTCGGCAATTGGCAATGTCGAAGAAGCTTTGAGAGATGGAATTATAATGGTCACTATAGTTTTATTTCTTTTTCTAATGAACTTCCGAACGACCTCTATCACTCTTGTGGCCATTCCCATGAGCTTGCTGATTACAGCTATTGTCTTTCATTTGTTAAACATAGGCATCAATACGATGACTCTTGGTGGACTCGCCATTGCGATTGGGGAACTGGTTGACGATGCGATTGTCGACGTCGAAAATGTATTTAGGCGTCTCCGAGAAAATCGAGCAGCGGGCTCACCAAAAGGAAACCTACGAGTTATTTTTGAGGCTTCAAGCGAGGTCAGAAACTCTATCGTACTTTCAACCATCATTGTTGTACTTGTATTTATACCGATGTTTGCTTTAGGGGGCATCGAAGGGCGACTGTTCGTGCCGCTCGGAGTGGCTTATATTATTTCAATTATTGCATCACTCGTAGTTTCGTTAACCGTAACTCCCATACTGTGCTCTTACTTGTTACCGAATTCTAAAGCGGTTCACGAGACTAACGATGGTCCACTGGTTCGAGGTCTTAAGTCCGTCGCAATGAAAGTGCTGCACCTGACACTTCCGCATCCTAAAACTGTACTTACTTTAACTACACTTTTACTTCTATCCAGTTTGTTGTTGCTACCTCTAATGGGTCGAAATTTCTTGCCTGATTTTAATGAAGGGACGGCAACCATAGGGGTCGCTGGCGCTCCCGGAATTTCCTTGGCCGCCTCTGATAAGCTAGGAATTAAAATTGAGGAAGCGATCTTATCTGTTCCCGAGGTTAAGTCTTCAGTCCGCAGGACTGGTCGAGCCGAAATGGATGAACATGCCGAAGGAGTTCACTGGCATGAGATCGATGTTGATTTCAAAGAAGGCGGTCGTCCACGTCCTATCGTACTGCAGGAAATACGCGAACGCATTGAGAAAACTGGTGATGTGTATGTCAATTTAGGTCAGCCGATTAGCCACCGGCTGGATCATCTTCTATCAGGCGTGCGCGCGCAAATCGCAGTTAAGGTTTTCGGACCTGATCTGGGCGAGCTAAGAAAAATCGGCGGACAAATTTTCGATGCTCTAGAGAATACAACAGGGGTTGTCGACCTTCAAACAGAGCCGCTTGTCTTAATTCCTCAACTGAAAATCGCCCTAGATCGTGAGGCCAGCGCGAAGTATGGTTTACGTAGCGGTACCGTGGCTGAAGATTTGGAGACCTCACTCAACGGTGAAACGGTTTCTAAATTTTTGGAAAACCAAAGAATGTACGACGTCTTCATGCGACTTGATGATCAATCACGTGCGACGCCCGAAAAAATATCTGAGACTTTAGTAAAATTTCTACCAACTGGCCAGGGTATTAAGCTCGGAGATATCGCCAATGTTTATCAAGGCACTGGTCCTAACATGATCAATCGAGAGGATATGCAAAGGCGAATTGTAGTATCTGCGAACACTCATGGACGAGATTTGGGAAGTATCGTTAATGACATTAAAAAGACCTTGGATGAGAAAATTAAACTATCCGAAGGATACTTTATAAAGCTTGGCGGGCAATTTGAGAGTCAGCAAGCGGCCTCAAAACGAATTTTATGGCTTGGTATTCTCTCTATGCTTGGAATATTTTTTGTTCTCTTTGTCCACTTTAAATCGGCAATGCTGAGTTTACAAATTATGTTGAACGTTCCTTTAGCCCTTATTGGTAGTATCATTGCAATATACATAACTGAACGGACACTTTCGGTAGCAACTCTTGTTGCTTTTGTGACCCTATGCGGAATAGCGACCAGAAATGGAATTCTACTAATTAGCCATTATCTTCAGCTCATGTCTGAAGAAGGTGAAAAGTTTGACGAGAAAATGATTATTCGTGGATCATTAGAAAGACTAGTCCCTGTCTTGATGACCGCATCTACGGCCGCTTTAGCATTAGTACCGCTGCTTCTATCTCGTGGTGAACCGGGTAAAGAAATACTTTACCCCGTAGCCGTTGTAATTGTCGGAGGATTAATTTCTTCGACGATTCTAGACCTCGTGGTCACACCTACAATATTTTTAAAATTTGGTAAGAAGGCAATACAAAATTACCTAAACCAAAATCAACAACAGGAAAAAGGAGAATGGAAATGAAAAAAATGATTTTAGCTTTAGCTATCGGTTTTACGAGCTTAAGTTACGCACATGATGAGGGACACGGTCCTAAATTGGCGGATACGGGTAAATATGGGGGGCTTGTTTCAGCCGTAGTTTTGAAATCAGACGCAAAGAAAGGCGCTAGTGCCGCCCTTGTTCATAAGGCAGAACTAGTGCGCTCAGCAGACGGAACCGCAAGCGTATATCTTTACGATGCAGAAATGAAAGCACTTGATCTGAAGGCTTTTGATGCCAAAGCAACAGGAAGCCTAGGAGCAAAAGTAAATAAAAAATGGAAAGATACAAGCTTTCCTCTAGAGCTTAAAGATAGCGCCTTCGTTGGTAAGATGCCGAAAAACAGTTCTAAGCCCTACAACATCGATGTCACTTTAAAAGAAACAGGCAAAGAGCTTCTTACAGCTTTTGATAATTTAGACTAGGAGTATTTATGTCACTATTCAGTTTTTTCAGCGGACTTGTTTTTCCAATATGTATGTTAGTATTCGGCAGCTATAACGCTGAATCTAAATCTGTCGGAGAAACGCAGAAGATTTCTTTTGAAGACCTCAAACGTTTAGTAAGAGATAAAAATGAAAATGTTCATGCCGCAAAATTACATAGTGACGCACAAAAAGAACAAACCGGGCGACTGGTTCGTTCTTTCTTTCCTCAGCTGTCTGCACAGTTAGGCAGTGAGCAGTTCAAAACGAGCGTTGAACCCACAAAACAGGGCTCGTATTGGTTAGTGGAAGCCTCGATCAATCTTTATCGCGGCGGCCGTGATCAAATAGAAGATCAGGTACGCGAATCATATTTGGATTTGTCCAAAATGAGCTACACAGTTGAATATCAAAGGGAACTAGCGCACGCGCAACAAATATACTGGACCGTGGTTTCTCTATCAAAGCTAATTTCGGATAAAAAAGAAGCAATAGAAAAAAATGATACCCACCTAAGATCAGCAAAAAAACGCTCTGGAGTTGGAATCGCGACGGCCGCAGACACAGTCCAATTCGAATTGCATCAAATCACACTTGAGCGAGAAATTAAAAAACTAGATTTAGAGCATCATGCCTATCTAAATCGCCTCGGAAATGTTCTGGCATTAGAAAATCACGAAAGCATTGAAGTGATTGAAGACTTTCCAAAAATCTCTGGAAATGAGCCTCTTCCCCCTACAGCAAATCTGGATCGACATATTGAAATCACGGTTCAACGCCAATTGCAAAAAATAGATGAATTAAAAAGTAAGCAAAGTGCAAGCTGGTGGCATCCAAAATTAGATATCTATTCAAGTTACGGCTTGTCAGCATTAAGCAATGAATACACACGCGCCTTGCAAAAAGAAACAGAATGGGTAGCGGGATTGCGCTTAACTTTGGACTTAGGACAAGGTTTCGAGGATCGCAAAGAGGCTACTAGCAAGTCTCTTGAAGCGGCATCATTGGCTCAGAGAGCCGCCTATAAAGTCAGAGAGGTCAATGCTAATTACCACGACTTTCTCCATGATTTATCCGTTTTGACAGAGCTTATTCGAGATTCAGATAGCGACGTTGAAAAAGCGGCGCGATTTTTAAAATTAACTGAAAGCGAATACAATCGCGGAGTAAAAAATGGGCCCGATTTGCTAGAAGCATTTCAAAAATACTTTGAATTCAGAGAACGACGAATTGAATACTATAAAGACTATTTCGAAACTCGTTCAAAACTTGAGACCCTAACAAGTAGCTCTGAAAATTAATGTTAAAAACTTCGCTTTCTTTTAGAATGCTGGCTGGACGCCTTCTGACTCGGTCTGGAGATCAGGCCTGGGATTTTGCGGTCCCCATCGTTCTACTGCAAATATTTCCGGGCAACCTTCGTATTGCGGCCCTCTATTATTTACTTGTTCGAGTCGCAACGGTTTTGACTCTGCCCCAACTATCGCAGACTATTGATCATATAAATCGCTGGAAGGCGGCTCGTCTTGGAATATTTATTCAGCTCATTGGTGTTAATGCTGGGTTTTCAGCTGTCTATGCGGTGGTACAGACGTTAAATCGATTTTAGGAAGATTTGGTGCGCGAGAGCCCGAAGTAGAAGAACCGCAATTTGTGACAAAGCTGGCTTTATTTGAGTTTGAGGTGGGCGAAGTTGTGGAGCCTAAGGCTTTGTTGCCTGCCGATCTACGCAAGTTGGTCTTAAAGTTTGGATCTACTTCAAAAGCTGCTTCCAAGATTGGAACATCAGAGGCTTTCGTTCGCCAAAATGCTAAAAGGTTTTAGAAAACCTAGCCGTTTATTTTTCAACAATTTCCTCAAGCTTGTCGACGACAAATTTATTTAGGCTTTTGTAACCCTCTTGATGGGATTTGCGAATAAGCTTTTGATGAAGTTCGGGATTGCTCCTAACAAGAAAATCACCGCTCGCCTTAATTTTTGATATCGGCTCGGGAATATCTTGTTTTTGCGAAAGTAAAACTTCAAGATGACCTTCGACAGCTTCGTGGGCCATTTCTAGAGCTTCGGCAGCTGAATCACCATGAGTCATACATCCTGTAAGTTCATCCACTGATACAACATAGGCATCATCTTCATCTGAAAAATGAATGTTATAAGAGTAGTAAGGAATCAGTTCTTTTATTTTTTTAGGTAATGCCATTTATTCCTCCAGCGCCTTTGATACTTGTTTTATTTGATACGGCTTTAAATCTTTCGAATGGGTGGCAAGAGTTATCACTTTACCATTCTTTAGCCACTGCTCGTGAGAACCCTTTTGCCTAGCTAAGATCCATCCGAGTTGACCTAACAGCGTTCTCAGTTCCTGGGCTGAGATCGTACCATTTTTAAGTTTTGCTAATAGCTTCTCGGTCTTACTCATAGAAAACATGATATCAAATTTGATATCACTTTACAATTAGTTCCTAGACGTCTCATTTTAGGAAACTGAAGTATAATTGATTTGGTTAGAAATAAACGAAATCAGTAACCGGTTCTTTAAAGTCCCGTATGCCCTTTTTGGGCACATACACATAAAAATCAACTAAGTTATTAAAATATTTCAAGATAGTCTGATTACCTGGCTAAATCATCGACACTATAGAATGTAAAATCTGGATGGCATGCTTTGCAATGCTTAATTTCATACTACCTAAGGAGAGTAACATGAAGTATTTTACTTTTATAATTTTAGCTTTCGCTCAGTTCAGCTTTGCACAAACTAACAAAGTTGTATTGGCTCAAGATCTTCCAATTGAAGAAGTTAGTTTTCGTCTAGAGTATGGCAACTACACACGTTTAGGATACAATCTGGCCAATGGGCAGACGGGATTTCTAACAAAAGATGCTGTTATTTCAATGTGGCCAGTTTCAGACGTATCGAAAAAAGTAGAACTGTTGAGTCAGCAGACAATTCGATTAGCTAGAAAATGTGATACTGTGAACATCGTTTTATATAACGCAAATACGCAAATACAATTTACTCACTATAGTCAGTTGAGTGTTGAGCCAGGATCAAATTGTTCTAAATAAACTTAAAATTCACAGTCCACTTTTTTTTGCGCACTATCGCAGTATTGAAATGCACTCGCTGATTTTAATTCGATCAGAATGACTGGCGATTTTCTCCATCGCCAGTGGCGGATGACCGCCAGTCCCCAAAAAAATAATAAGTCTTTGATTTCTTCGACCATTTTCGAAATTAAGGGTGGCGCACATTCGCCACCCTTGGGTTTTGTTTTCATTCCATTTTTAACGAGACGATAATGAGACTTGCATCTCATTATAATTTGTCAAATTCAACAGCGGCAAAAATACTTTTCCAAAACAAAGTTCAGCACTTAAGCGCCGCCATGTCTCACCACCCCTAAAACGAGTTTTTTCCTGACCACCCCCACCCAACGAGGGGTTGGAGGTGGTCAGGAACCGGGGTGATAAGACGTGGCTCTGATCTTGAAATTATAAGAAGTAACAAGGGAGGTGCAGTTATGAAAATAAAAAATAATGAATGCTAAGAAAATGGGATATTGATGATTGCAATATTGAAGTCGTAAAAGTGTATTTAAAACAATCTGAGTATGATGAAAAGGTTGCGCGACTTGTAAAGGCGCTGCTTGAAATTGACGAGTTAATAGATCAGGTCGACGATACGACGGTCATCAAGGAGGCCGCATGAAACGAGTTGGAATTTATATCAGGGTATCAACTGAGGAACAGGCCCGCATTCAAGATGGCTCGTTAGTGTCACAAAAAAATCGATTGCTAGAATATATTGAATTTCAAAACAAGCGCGAATCCAATTGGGGTACCTTGGTTGATATTTATTGTGACGAAGGCAAGTCCGCCAAAAACATGAAAGGTCGTCCTGAGTTTTTACGAATGCTCACAGATATTAAACTGGGGCGAATCAATTTGATAGTGGCAACTGAGCTTTCTCGTTTAAACCGAAACATTAAAGATTTCTGTGAAGTCTGGGATTTACTAAAAGATCACAAGGCTAGCTTTGTTACGCTTCGTGAGAATTTTGATACAACAACCGCATCTGGCGAGATGATGGTTTTTAATTTAATCAACTATGCCCAATACGAACGTAAACAAACTTCGGAGAGAATTTCAGCAAACTGGCATTCTCGAAGTAAGCGTGGTCTTTGGAACGGAGGCACGATTCCGCTGGGATACGACCGCAATCCAAAAAATAAAGCTGAACTAGCTGTAAATCAGGACGAAGCGAAAACAGTTAGGAAAATATTTGAAATATTCCTTGAGCAGGAAACAGTTCGTAAAACCCAAGCTGCAATTACTGAGCTTGGCATACACAATAAAAAATATACGAATAAACATGGAATTGATCGGGGCGGTAAAGTCTTTTCGGTGGACACGTTACAATCACTTCTTACAAACAAAGCCTATATCGGAATTAAAAAGCTACGACACAAAGACGGATCAGTTGAGGAAATCAAAGCTGTTTGGCCAGCCATCGTGGGTGAAGATGTATTTCGAAAAGCCCAAGAGCGTTTGGCAAAAAATAGAAATAGATACAAGCCGGAATATTGGAAAGTATACCCGTTTCCCCTGACTGAGCTTATTCAATGTGGTGAATGCGGTAAATCTCTCGGCGGAAAGTCAGGAACTGGACGAAAAGAAAAGCATCACTATTACGGCCACGCGCAGATCAAGAATCCATTCACCAAGGAAACCGTTCAGCAATGCCAGGTCAAAAATGTCAGAGCGCCAAGACTTGAGGAGATCGTGACGAAATCACTGCGATCGCTCTTAATTAATCCAATTCTCATCGAAAAGTGGATCGACATCTATCGATCAAAAACATCAAGCGAATTACCTGAAATTAAAAATCGCTCAAAACAGCTGGATCAAGAGATTCAAAGCATATCCAAAAAGACTAACAACTTGGTTCAAAGGGTTGCTGAACTCCCGGCAGAAGTCCCAGCGGACCCTTTCTACGAGCAA
>NCGL01000084.1 GCA_002256935.1 Bdellovibrio sp. 28-41-41 | reverse complement strand
CGTTGCCAAAGACCCATCCCAATTACACAATTTTACCAAGATCAAGGAAAACCTAGCTGTTGGGACTGATCAATTCGTGCTTTAAAATTCCTATCCTCGGACCACAACAAACAGTACGTCATATACTGTACTTACCAAATCTTGGCCCGTCCCATAAAATGAGCATTAAATTATCAACGGAAAGCGGTACAATGTACGCAGCTTATCGTTGTTTAGCTCAATAGTTTTCTTTTTCATCGAACAACGACCTTACTTAAGATAATGTCAGGAGAACAAAAACTCCTGACATTAACACTTGGATAAGGAATTCATCACTAAAGATCAAGACTTGTCATAGTAAATGCATTCTCGGTTTTTGTCAGAACTAGAACAATGTCGCTGAAATCATTCCAATAACTAAAGAAATTCCTATCACTACGGCAATAAATCCAAATATTCTTAATGTAAAATCCCATAAGGCTGAACTGGGTTTATGAACTTCAAACTCTTTGGTTCGTCCTTCGTTTTCGTATCTTTTCCACTGATCAGCACGTTCTTCTAGCATTTCTTGTTTCGTGATTTCACCATTAAAAATTACAAAATCCATGGGGAATTTTTCGGGTCTAAAATGCGTATTAAAAAAATGCACAGTAAATATAAATCCAGTGGCAAGCAAAGCCTCGTCGGAATGGATAATCGTAGCAATATTAAACATCCAACCTGGTAAAAACAAACCAAAAAATTCAGGAAACCATAACATCAATCCGCTAGAACCAATGGCAAACATCCCCCAAAATACAGCCAAAAAGTCGAATTTCTCCCAATAGGTCCATCGCTCAAAGGTTGGCTTTGGTCCCATGAAGAAAAACCATTTAAACATTTTTTGCATGTCATTTAAATCACGTCGATTGAAAAATAAGGAATCAGGTCCAAATAATTTTTCTAGAAATGAGCCAGTTTGTTTTTTATCAATAAACAAATATTTTGCGCTCATAACTAGGGTTACAAAAAAGTAAAAAAATGTAATTGCAGCACAAGCATGGTGAATCATTCTGGCTCGTTCAGCACCACCGATGAAATCAAATATTAATTTACCCCAACTTGTTGAGCTAAATTTTAATGGCAAACCAGTTAATGATAATCCCAAAAAACTAATAACTACAAAAATGTGGAGCACAATATGGATCGGACGAAAGCGTCGATATATCTTATGGCCATCAGCCAGAGTATGCTGTTTAGTTGCCAAATTATTTATAGTCGCTTTCTTTCTTTGCTGATGTCTTTCAATAAATGCTCGAAAGGCCCACAAAATAGAGTGTATCCAAAAGAAAAGAAAAGTACTAATTAACAAACCCGTCATAGAAATTCGTGTCCAATAAAGAGCAGGAAACTTTTCACGATTATGGTCCTCAGCATGGGAAATATATTGAGTAAAAGAGGCCGTTGCATGAGAGTGACATTGTATACATGTTTTGACGACATTGTTTTTATGAATGCTAGAGTTTGCATCATCTGCCTTTAAAACACTGTGGGCTGTGTGACAATCAGCACATCCCGCAACTTTTTCAGGATAACCCAACTTAACATTTTTCCCATGAAAACTATTAAAATATGAGCTTGCCGCGATGGCTGTAACTTCATTTTTTAACATTTTTTCTTTGTCTGCATGACACTGCAAACAGGCATTCGTATGAAAGACTCTACCCTTTGATTCATTATCGACCGATAAAATATTATGAAGCCCATGACAATCCGTACAAGTAGCAGAATCTGTGTGACCTTTTTCTAAACCTTTAAAATGTTGTGACTCAAAATAGTTCTTTTGTTTTGAATGACACTGGCTGCATTTATTCGCAATTGCAATTTTATTGTTTTTTATAGACTGAACTTCATGAATATCGGCATGACATTCCGAGCACGTAATCGGCAAACGCTGACTATTGTGAACACTTGATTTATACTCCGCAGAGATTTTTCCGTGACAACTTGAACAATCTGTCGTTTTAAAGGTTGCCACACATTGTTGAGTTAATTTATTTGTCCCTAAATGAGTCGCATCATCAGTTTTAATATGACATGCCGTGCACGACAAATCTTTGTGAGAAGATTGAAAATACTTTTGGGCAGTTACATGTTCTTCATGACATTTTAAACATTCCTCAGGTGACATAGGCAAAGCGTGATCTTTCGCACTCAACGAAAGATTTGCAAGAATAATGCTCATAATTACTAAAAAACTATATCTCACTTGGCATCCTTAAAAAATTAGCTGCACAGACCGGCACCTTTTTTTGTAGTTTTAAGTTTAATTTTTGCTTTATAAAAATCTTTTGGAAATAATTCCAGCACTTTAGCCGAAGGTCGCGTAAGATCTATTTTTTCAAGATGCAATACCTTATCTGAAAATAATTGATTCCAATTATTTAGTCCATTTTCTAAAATGTATAGATTCGCCACCCCTTGAACCTTTAACCATTGCCAAGCCCGAACCGCTTCCTCTTCAGTGTTAGACACAATGACAACAACTCCTTGTGGGGGCAGTTGTAACAGATCAAACACGAATTCTTTTTTGACGACATCCTCTAATGAAAATCTCTTTGCTGAGTCTAAATGAAATTGTTTAAATTCATCTTCGGATCGCATATCCAATGTGACTAGTTTAACATTCGCATCATTCCATGTTTTGACATATTCTAATGGATGAATAAAAACCTCTCTTGAGTCTAATTGAGGTTGATATTGTGCGCCCATGATATTCCATTTTCTTTTTGGATCTGGCTGACCAAAACTCCAGATGAAAAGTGAAATCAAAAAAATTACAACTGCCGATGCTAAATATGTTTTCTTGTTTTTATTCCAAATTGCTTTTTCGACAGTTCCCTTGTCTTGAAACAAAGCCTCAGTCTTTTCTGCAAAATAAAATAAAATCAAAGCCATTACCGTAATGGCCACAACAGTAGCTCCTATGGACCAGTTTAACCAATCCGATAATAGCCATCTATCTGTAAAAGAAGAGTTCCAAAAATCACTATAATATTTAACCGTCTCGCCAAACAATCCAGCTCCGATTAAAGTTCCAATTAAAAAAACCATCCCGTCTATTTTCAAACTGGCTGCTGAAACTATAGAGGTTCCTGGACAATAACCACCAATTATAAACCCCACACCCATGATTAAACCACCAACAACGCCTGGCCATAAATAAGTTGGATTTACATAAATTTGTGAAAAATCAAGTAACCCTAAGGCTGAAAATAAAAAAATAAGTAGGCACGCAACAATGATCGAAGTGAACATGGTTTTAAAAACGGTCATATCTTTGAAATAAAATTGCGCGGCTAATTTTCTTGAATCACCAAAGCCAGCCATTTCCAATACCGCACCAAAACTAACTCCCACAGTAAAAAAAGTTAAATAACCAATCCACTTTCCAAAATCAGACATATCTATAGGTAACATGGCAACCTCCCTTCAACTAGTTCCACAATCTTCGCACAAAATAAGCAACCAAGTATCCGCCTAAAAACACACTGAGCATAAAAGCCCAACTCCCTACGGAAAGAACGGCCCCACCGCTGAGCGCTTGTCCCGATGTACAACCTCTAGCCAAGCGAGCCCCATATCCCATAAAAATGCCACCTAATAGGGCAAATAAAAATCTTCTGATATTAGATAGATTTGGTCCTTTGCAAACTTCTGCTCTAAATCTATTGTGAAATTTTGCGGAAAGCACTCCACCAACAAAAGTTCCCACAAACATCAAAACACTGGAATGATCTAAGGCATTTCTATCACCACCTCCCATGGTTGCAAAATATCCCACTTGATCAACATGCGATGAAGAAATTATTTTAGTCAGAAAAACTTGAATTCGGCTAATGGCTCCTGATGCCCCTAAACCACTATGGGTTAAGGCAAAGGCTGTAAACAAGACCGTCCCCAATAGGGTTCCCGCTAAATACGGATTCATATAGGAAGCTGCAGTATTTTTATTTTCCATATTTATTTTTCCTTAACTCTTCTTTTATAAGGTGATTTTTTTCCACTCACTGGATCCTTTTCATACCCTAATAATTTCCAGTCTAATCTTCCTGATGGCGAATGACAGTCTTTACAGCTTAATGATTTCTTCGCTGGGGCTGTCATATGGTTAATTGGCCAATACATATGGGTGCTAGTAAATGCATATTTTCCACTATATGGAAGCTCTGCAACTTCGGCTCCTTTTTTTGCGGCGAACGACCAATCAAATTTACTCCAATATCCACCTTCACCACTTGTAATTGGAGGAATTAATATTTGATTAATCGGATCATATATTTGTTTTGCATGATGCACTTTGAAAGGCCAAATTTTTGCTGATAAGTCCTGTCGTGCCCCCAAGGGTTCATTAATAGCATGGTCTTTTTCCGAATCTAGCTTATCACCAGTTATATACCGATTCATCTTACCATTGTACCAAGCGTATTCAGGTATCACGCCTTCATCGTATTTGAAACTGCCTTTAATTTTCAAATACTCATGTGGATTTTCTTTGTGTTTTGAATTGCCCGCTTGCGACCAATCCCACTCCATTTTTGTGGGATATTTTCGTGCAAACTCTGGAATATGGCAAGTCTGGCATGCTACACGAGAAATATGTTCGTTAATTCGATGATCTTTGTGAGGCTTTTCAGTGTGACATTTAGTGCAATCAAATCTTTCGGCTTTTGTTAGTTCGGTATAAGTTGCATTCACCTTACCGGGAATTAAATGTTCTTTAGTTTTATGACAATCAATACACTGAAAATTAAGACGACCCATATGCACATCTGTTTCTTCGCTGGCATTAAGTAGAGAATCATCTAAATCTCCATGCTTAACACCCATGCCTCCGCCACCATTAAAGTGACAAGTGCCACAATTCTCACGATAGGGCACCCTCACACTTCGAGCCACAGCCGCTAAATCTAATTTTGGATCAGGCATTCCCTCTTTACCCTTAGAGTAGGTTCCTGAACCATCATGACAAATTAAACAATCCACATTTTCTTTTTTAGTAAAATCAAAATTTTTGTCTTTCCATCCATAGCCCGCATGGCATTTTGCACATGAAGCCCAATTTCCTGAAACACTTATACAAAAATTATTCATCAAATTTTTTTTCCCAGTTTTTAAACTCTTACCATTTCTAACCACATCTCCACTGGTCCATGTCCAATGAGGCGTTTGCATAACCTGATGAGCAGCATCTTTATGACAACTAAGACATTGCAGAGTGATCTCTTGAGGGGACGTGATAGGTTTTTTAAAAAACGCACTATGATCCAAATGCGGTCTTACTTTATGATCCAATGGATTTTTAGGAACTACTTTTTTTTCAACTGATTCAGCCATTGAAAATAACGAACCCACTAAGGTCAGCAAGAATAAGTATTTCTGTATTAGATGTGTAAATGAATTCATACACCCTCTTTCTGCCTTTTACGCATAGATAACAATTAATCAGAATTATCTATAAATACGAATTTGACATTTGACAATAATTTTACAATAATAAAACGTCGGCGACATTGGAGCTACAGGGTTTACGTGACGCCGTTGTGAACGCCACAACTTTTTTCCCAAAGCGATATTACCGTCCCATAATGAGAATTTCTCTTGATTCAATATCAGCTAACCCTTCTGAACCACTAAATTTTATAGCCCTTCCTCAGATCGTATTTCGTCTTTAGTTTCTCGAATAAATAACCGATGCTCATGATGATGAAACAAACTAAAGTCTTTGTCATGATGGGCATTTATTTGCTTCTGCAAGGGTGCTTTTTAAGCGCCAATGTCACTGACTTATCCGCCCACGCCATTAATTTCGATGATCAAATCCCAACTTATTCAAAAAATACCGAATTTCATTTAAGTGGCAATTGTGCTAAATGCAATGGTTACCTGTTTAAAGTTGGTGTCAAAGAACTTACTGACTGCAATATCACTGAAGACGTTAATATATCTACGCATCCTCTTAGTTTTGACATTTCAGATCTTCCAGATGGGCCCATCAGACTCTGCGTCTGGGGCACTAAAAATGATCAGATTTTAACGGACTTGAAAATTTATGAATGGATAAAAGATGTGATCTCTCCGTCATTGATTGGTTCATTGATTTCTGGTAACGGGTTTTATAGATCTATCGTTCAGTCCCCGCCCCTCAGTTGGCCCCTGGCTAGTGATTTAATGAGTGGTATTGATCATTATGAAATTGCGATTGGATCAGCTTCAGCGGCTAGCGACATCGTAGCTTGGAAAAATATTGGCGCAGACAACCTCTATACTCTGACTGACTTATCACTAGCCTCTGGACAAACGTATTACCCCAGCGTTCGGGCTGTTGATAAAGCTGGTAACGTAAGCATGCCCCTAATTGGAAGTGGTTGGTACGTAGATCCAGTGATTCCTCAATCTATAGCCAGCTTTAATGATATGAATTTTGGCGGACAATCAGAGACTCCGATGATGACCTGGTCAGCTGCTTTGGACTTGGAATCCGGTGTTCATCACTATCAAATGGCCCTAGGCAGCGCGCCTGGCCTGACCGATGTGCTTGGGTTTAGCAATGTCATTAGCCCATCAAGTCCCACCGATCCTTGGGGTAAACTTACCGGATTGAATTTGACCAATGGTCAAATGTACTATCCAAGCCTCAGAGCCATCGACAATGCGGATAATCCCAGCACAATTAGTCAAGGCAATGGCTTTAGATCCGTCAGCACATGGCAAATTCAAACTGGAGCTAATATCGCTGGTGGTGACTTAAAAAGCACTGCCACCCAGAGTGATGGGAAAATTGTTATGGGTGGCTGCTTTACAAACGTGAGTGAATCGATTTCGTATGCAGTAGGGGCATTGAATGCCAACGGGACTCTAAATACAAATTTTCAAATTGGCTCTGGATTTAGACGAACTAACGGAACGAACGGAAGCGTATCTGAATTAAAGAT
The DNA here is from genome assembly GCA_002256935.1 of Bdellovibrio sp. 28-41-41. GTDB lineage: Bacteria > Bdellovibrionota > Bdellovibrionia > Bdellovibrionales > Bdellovibrionaceae > UBA2316. The sequence continues at coordinate 3,687 of NCGL01000084.1, read as the reverse complement.
TCAAAGTGACGGAAAAATTGTCGCAATTGGTGATTTTGCAAAATATCGCAATACTGTTGTTAATAATATTGTTCGTATCAATGGAGATGGCTCACAGGATTTCACCTTTAAAATGGGAACTGGTTTTGTAGGTGGCATTTTGAGGACCATCCAACTGCAGACCGATGGGAAAATTTTAGTTGCAGGAAATTTTACAAATTACAATGGAACGAATATTAGAAATATAATTCGTCTAAATTCCGACGGGGGAATGGATTTAACTTTCAATCCTGGAATAAGCAGCGACTACGATATCAATTCAGTTTATATCGAAGATAATGGAAAAATTATTATCGGTGGTGGCTTCACCAGCTTTAATGGCACGACAGTGAATGGAATTGCACGCTTAAATGCCGATGGCAGTCTTGATGTCACATTTAATCAGAGTGGCAGTGGTTTTAGTTCATCAAGCATTTATACTATTTCAAAACAGTCGACTGGAAAAATAATTATTTCAGGAATCTTTTCATCCTACAATGGAACAAACTTATCGAACATAGTTCGACTTAATAACGATGGCAGTCTTGACACTAGCTTTAATCCGTCGGGTAGTGGATTTGATGGACAGGTAAATCATCACTTGGTTTTACCGGACGACAAAATTATAGTTGGTGGTGTATTTATAAACTACAATGGAATTTTAAACTCATACCTCGTAAAACTGAATAGCGATGGCAGTGTCGATAGTTCATTTAACAATGGCGGCAGCGGTCCGAACTATCATGTTTATGACTTTAAACATTTATCAAATGGAAAGATCATTTTGCTAGGCAATTATAATTCTTACAATGGCATTTCGGTAAAAAGCATTATGAAACTTAACTCCGATGGTACGATTGACGGAACCTTCAGCAATAGTATCGATAATATTGGGGGATCGAAAGTTTATATGGATCAAACGGAAAATCTATGGATTGCAGGCTTTAGCTACTCATACTCAAAAAATCAAAATGGAATCGTTCGAATTGATGAAAATGGCTATATCGATAAGAGTTTTAATGTCGGGACAGGGTTTGGATTCGGATACAGCTTTTATTGCGTGAATAAGATTCTCATTCAACCAGATGGAAAGATTTTGGCAGGAGGCTACTATAGTGGATACAACGGAACTGCGCATAGTCATCTAGCAAGAATCAATAGTGATGGAAGTGTTGATCCAAGCTTTAATCTAACTCATAATTTTATCGGCGAAATCATGGCCATGGGATTGCAAGCAGATGGGAAAATTATAATTGCTGGGGATGGATTTAATAACGATTTGCACAGCGATCTTGGCGGCATTTTACGACTCAATTCAGATGGCAGTATTGATTCAAGCTTTATCACTGGCTCAGGATTTTATACAGACAGCCCGGATACGATAAATGGTGCGAGGATTGATCAAATTATTATTTTAAATGACGGATCGATCCTTGTGGGTGGCGGCTTTGATTCCTACAATAATGTTTTGCAATCAAGTCAATTAATAAAACTAAATTCAGATGGTACTCAGGATATGTCTTTTACTCCACCCCCATATTATGGAATTATTTACTATCAAAAAGTCAATGGCGGCAATCAGGATAAAATCTATATTAATGGATCAGCAGCTTTAATGCGTTACAATTACGACCTTAGCATCGACTCATCCTTTAGTCATTCATCTACCTTCACAGGCGGGGGCTTCGCACTTCAATCCGATGGGAAAATTATATTAGGGTTAAAAACAATAACCCGATTAAATATCGATGGTAGCATTGATACAAGTTTTAATGCCGGCGCAAACTTTAAAAAAGGACTTGGTTCGAGCAACGGCACAGTTATTAAAGCCATTTCTATTCTTCCAGATGGACGAATACTGGTAGGTGGTAATTTGCAAAAGTATGACAATTTATCCATCGGAAATGCGGTGATCTTGGGATGGTAGGTTATTTAATCAGAAAATAAAAAAGCGTACTTTTTTAAAGCAAATCGAGTGCCGGAATTATTTGATAAAAACCTAATAATACTCAAGTTTTGTCCATTTTTTCCGATATAAATCAGGTGGAAAAGGCTCTGCTCATTCTTATTTTAAATGCAATGATCTTTACCTCTTGTGGATGGATGCAAGCCTCTATCTCCGACAATAAACAAGACTCAACGATATCACCAACTCCTTTAACACCTGCATTACCTGTCTTGCCCAATTCTCCGGTGGTATTAATGACAAGCCCCACCATTCAAAACATAGGTGTTACAAGCACACCCACAGTTCATGTCAGTGGGTTAACTGTTGGAAATGTATTGCGGCTGTATTTAGATAATTCATGCAGTACCGCTTTTTACTTAAGTTTTGTGACGAATCCGTCAATGGATGTGACTAGTCCCACTCTTACTCCCGGTCAACATAGTTTTTTTGCAAAACAGGATGATGGAAATAGCTTTTCAAATTGTTCAGACCCCATCAATTACATTTATGATTCCATCCCCTTTAGTGTGAATTTAACTCATACAACGGAAACAATTAATAAAACAAATGGAACAAATCAGCTTGTGGTCAATATGAGCCCAACAAAACCCTACGATGTTACAGTTTACTTTAATACCTTAGGAACAACAGCTTCTGAATCACTTTATTTATTTCCAGACAATAAAATTACAATACCCGCTGGTCAATCTTCATCAAGTTTAACTTATCAAACTTTTGTAGATTCTTCCTTAAATCCAGATGCTCAAATTCAGGTGAACTTAACATCAACATTTCCCCTATTTGCTGGACAAGTGGGCAGCACCAGCACCTTAAGAACAACGCTTCATGACAGCAATTATACGGCACTGGTTCCTACTCAAATTTCTAGTAATACCGCCACAGTACTTTGTGCAATTGATAGTGCTGTTTCAAACCAAATCGGCACGTTGAGATGCTGGGGAAGCAATGATTATGGACAGCTGGGGCAGGGAAATTTAGCTTTGTCTGATATTCCATTAGTTGTCGATCCAGCCAATTATTATCAGGATGTATCAATCGGAATCTATCACGCCTGTGGAGTCACTCAATCTGGTGTTTTAAAATGCTGGGGCGGAAATGCCAACGGACAATTGGGCGACGGAACAACAACAGATAAGTTAAGCCCGACGGTTATCGATTCATCAACAAGTTATTCCAAAATCTTTTGTGGTGATTATTACACATGCGGAATCACCACCAGTGGAGCATTAAAATGCTGGGGCAATAATTATTATGGTCAATTAGGTGACGGGACAACCGCTCAACGATTGACTCCGGTATCTATAGATACCGGAGTCAATTATTTTTCAGCCGCACTTTCTATAGGAGCTGGATATAGTTATACCTGTGGAATAACCGCTACACATCTGGTGAAATGCTGGGGCAATAATGGTGATGGTCAATTAGGTGATGGAACAACGATAAATCGATTAACTCCAACTTTGATTAATGATTCTTCATTATATAATGAAATCACGTCGGGAGTGAAAAATGATCCCAATCTTGGAAATAATATTACTACTTGTGGACTAACCCAGTCCGGAAATATTAAATGCTGGGGATCTGAATACGATGGGTCGGGTGAGGATAGGAATTTTAAAGCACGAATTGATCAGTCCCAACAGCTAGGTTTTCCTTGATCTTGGTAAAATTGTGTAATTGGGATGGGTCTTTGGCAACGA
>NCGL01000083.1 GCA_002256935.1 Bdellovibrio sp. 28-41-41 | reverse complement strand
CAAGTTCCATGAAGCCCCCTTCACTCAACTATTTTGCAACTGACGGTCCAGATCAAAATTTCAAACATCAAAAACCGAATATGTATTTAAAATCACAGAACAAAAACATTTTCGCCGACTTCACATCCGGTTGCCGTCATCGACGCCCGGTGCACGGATCTCCGTTATAGCAAAAATGTGTACTTTCCGCACCTATATTGGGGATTTGATTAGGAATATTCGATTTGGATTGTAAATTTTTGGCGTTTTGAAAAGTTTTCAATGTGAACGGCATGGCGTTCATCCTGTTTTCACTCACGTAAATTAGTTTAGTCTGTTTAAGCGAAGGGACCTTTACCAGGTTTGCGAGAATTTGTATTTGCTACAAAAGGATCGCTTTATTGTCGTCCTGTTTTCTTTTCTGAACACTGCTCTACCACTGAAATTAAGTTGGGCCCCAGATTTTGGAGCCCAATTGATTTAGATTTTCTTAAAAACGAGTGAATTTAGGGCGTTGTTGGTACTGATCCCTCTGCATCGTCAGCAAAAGCAGCACCCATACATATAGAAGTGGCTGCGGCAGCGCCAGTGCTTACAACACCCGCCATAGCGCCGCAACCTATGAAAGCTCCATAAGCTGGATTAGATTCTGCGTAAAACGCACCGCCTAAGAATCCAACAACGATTCCTACCCCAGGCACATTCAATAAAGTTACCGAAATTCCACCACCAACGGCAACATCAGCTAAATCACTTAATTTGACAGTTGAAAGTCGAACCTTAAACAATGAACCTGGATAGGCAACTCCGCTTTGGTCCTCAAGGCAGCTCATGACAAATCCTTTAGGTACATACCCTAAAGCCACTCTTCGCACGGCAGCTTTGCGCATGCATCGTCTTATATTACCGTCACCTACAGCTGCCTGGATCCAATTTTTTATTGCGGTTAAGTCGTAGCCAACAGCCCCCACATACATGGCGCCGCCAACACTATTAGCAGTAGAGCCACTAATTGCGCCAAAGCCAGCAATTGTTGCCACTGTAAGCGTAGAGGATTTGGCGTAAGCGGTTTTCACCTCTTCTAATTTAGCACAAAATGCTGTAATCTGGCTGGTACCCCAGCCGCGGCGACTTGCAACTAAACTTAAAAAGGGTCGTGAGCTGAAGTTAGTGACGCAGTCACTAGCCGAATCCATTTTAAAGCTGGACTCAGCACCTAGATCTGATTCGCCTTCGACAGTCTCGTCTGCAGTAGCAGGCTCGCTTGCTTTTGAGCATCCTGTCAATAGACCGAACAAAACGAGAACCATAGTTACACCCAAAGTTGCTGAAAGTTTCCAATTTTTCACGTAGTTTCCTTTTTACTTAAAAAGTAGATGTTTTCGAATGCTTAACTTGACTCTTTGAATCCAGCCAATAGATTAAATTGATAAAAACAACTCGTCCATTCGCATTTGAAGGAGTGAATTAAATTTGGAACTTGAAAACCTTAACCAATTGAAATTGTTGCGAAAGTATCCAACTCAGGACCGCTCGAAAGGTCTAGTTAAAATCATTATTGAAGCCACTGCTCAGGTATTATCGAGTCAATCACATGCCAAACTCACGCTTGAGAAAGTGTCGCGCCGCTCAGGCGTGGCAGTAGGAAGTATTTACCAGTATTTTCGAAATAAAAAGATGCTCACCCAAGCTACATTTTTTGCGAAAGCGCAATCCTTGGTGGATGAAATTCTTGAGCAGCAAGAACAAACAGCAAAAGATTCAATCGATGCGAAAACAACACTGCGGCGAATGTCGGATAACCTTGTTGAAAAGCTGATTCAAGAAGACGGACTATTTGCTCGACTTCAACCTCTATTATCTGGGCTTGGTCTTGGTAATTCATTATTAAAATTTAGAAATATTTATAGAATTCAAATTTTAAAGATTTTGCGTCCTTGGATTAGACCTAACATCACCGAGGCCAAAATAGAAGCTGTCAGCTATGTCATTGTTAACGCGGTCATGGGAGTGCTCCTTGCTCAGGTAAATGGCTATAAATTTCAATCTGATAAGCAAAGTTTGAAAGATGAAATTTTTGATTTGCTTTGGAATTATGTGCAACCCTATCTCAATGAATCAAAGCAGGAATTGAAAATTAAAACAGTTTGAAAATTTAAAATGGATCAATTGGTAATCGCTATGGGCGAGGATCGGCTAATTTTAACCGAACCTTGTGGGGCTAAGCGAGAGGTCGCCGGATAAGTCTGCTACTAAACTCGGGAATCTGGCCAAAAGGATCACCTTATTGAAAGTCGATGCCCTCATGACATTAGTAGCGTTTCGATCAATAAAGCTCAGCTAAGCCCCAAATCGTATATATTAGCCAATACGTTTTACGCATAATTCGATTGGGTTTTGGCCCATTACCTTTATTGTCATCGACAAAGTAAATTTGTTTACAGTCTAGAATCAACTGGTGCCACCACTAATGGAAAGCGTCTCGCTTTGAGGCGTTGGCATAGCTTGCAGCATTAGTTCTAGTTACAGTTGTTAACTATGAAGGCCCCAAACCTATGGAACATAGATTCAAATCTAATTTACTCAAGATTGATTCGATACTTTTTGTAATAACGGTCTATTTGGCATTATCTGTTTCCATAGCTCACGCAAGTATGGCAGTTAATGAAGCGGCTAATATTTTGGGCGTGCCATTAGGCGCGTCCGAATTAGAAGTTAAAAAAGCATATCAAAAATTAGCTAGAAAATGGCACCCAGACTTTCATTCCAATTCCGTCGAGTCTAATGAGCGATTGAAATCAATCAATTTAGCATATGATCTTTTATCAAAACTTCAGAAAGAGGCCGGTTCAAATAAAGCAAATGACAAAATGGATCCCGCTGATAAGGAATTCACTTTAAAGTTTGATTTACTTTTTGTAGATCCATCTTTTATACCTGTCCTAAGAGAGTTTTCTATTCGGCTGGAAGCAGAGCAAAATATCGATACTTTTCTAAAGCTAGCGGAAGCTGAATTACCTAAGTACGTTTCGTTGCGGGGGCCGTTCAATCAAGTCTTCGCCGAGAACATCGTTATCAAAGTTCTTGAAAACCGCCTTAAAAGTCTTTCATCGGGAGCTATTGATAATTTTTTTCAATTATTACTGTCATCAAACCAATTGTCGCCAGAGATTACAAAATCGCTTTTAGAAACTTTCTTTTCTCACACTAGCCTAGATCAATTTCCGCAACTTTCAGAGCAGGTATTAAAAAAGGCAGTGGATTTGTTGGATCCAGAAATCCGCTCGTCTTTCCAAGAGTTCGCCGCACAATTGTTAACCCGTAGCAATATCCGGAGACACTGGGATAATTTGAAGCCATTTGTTCTTAAAGATCCTAACCTTAATTACAGGGCGATGAAAGCATACCTTGGAACTAGAGAACCGCTGATGAACGAAGATATTAACAAGTTACGAGCGATTTTGGCTGGGCTTAGTACCGATAGCACAAGAACCTCAGCGTTTCAATACATGTACGAAAACCTCCACGCAGAGGTTCTTTTGGATTATCCAGATATCATTCGAAGCGTAACAAAAATAAAAGACTTTTCGAAATTAGGCCATTTAATTAGCAATGACGCCCTTTTAAAATCCCGGCTCAACACACAGGCGCCGACTGGGACTAAATTAGTTCACATGTTATTGAATAGAATGCTTTACGTTGACCCAAAAGCTCTAGGCGAAGCGATAGACAACGGCGTATCGTATTCTTTTAGGGGAGGTTCAGACGAAACGATATTTTTAAAAAATCGTTATTCCGAATTAGCGCAGAAGGCCTTAGACATGGATTTGTCCCACCGTTATAAATTAGTAACTGAGCATTTCGGACCAGATGCTTTAAAGCTAACACCAATACTCGGATCAAATACCCGACAATGTCGAAGTTTTTATCGGACTATAGGAGTTCCTTGATTTAAAGCCCTCGTTTTTAAGAAAATCTAAATCAATAGGGCTCCATAATCTGGGGCCCTACTTTTACCTTAGTAGCGCTCCAGTCAGAAAAGCGAGCAGCCCAATTTCAATATTCTAAATTTTTCTAGCTCAAGTTTCCAAATTTTTCTGATTTATTGGTGTAGACGCGAACGAGTCGCCGTTTAGTCTATCTACAAAACGCCATAAAATAAACGGACTCTCGTTTATTTCAAAACGCCTAATGTTGGTCCTTATCTATATTTCTTTTCATTTTTCAATGCCTTACGAGTAAATCACAAAGCCTGCCCCTAACTTGCAATATAAAACAGAAAGAGAAATATTTTCTCTTTCTAAATTGGGGGAATTAATTGGAAACTAGTGACAATATTTTAAAACTGACGTGCTGTTACGTTCGTGTATCAACTCTGGATCAAATCGGCGGTGCCGAAAGCCAAACAAGAGCATTAATTGAATGGTGCCAAAAAAGTGGAATTAAAAATTTTGAAATTTTCACCGACCACGGAATTTCAGGGGCAAAAGAAAGTCGTCCTGCTTTAAATCGCATGATGGAAAAAGTTGAATCTGGCCTTTGCTCTCAGGTGGTGGTCTTTCAGTTCAGTCGTTTTGCCCGCTCAACGACTCACCTGCTTAAAGCTCTTGAAAAATTTAAAGAGAGAAAAGTTAGGTTTCACTCAATTTGCGAAGCCATCGATACCGAAAGTCCTATGGGTTTAGCTTTGTTTACAATTTTGGGCTGTTTATCTCAGCTCGAACGGGAGCTTATCAGGGAACGCGTTCGCGCCGGAATGAAAAATGCCAAAGCGAAAGGAAAAATTATTGGCCGAACTCGTAAACGTAATGATGCTCTAATTCATTCTCTTTTAGACGCTGGCCTCTCGTTCAGGGAAGTGGCCAGAATTGCTAAGTGTTCTCATGGCTCAGTATCGGCATCATATCGGGTAAAAAAATTAGGAGAAAGCGAAGCCACTCGATGCGAAACTCGCCATCAAGAAAAGAAGAGAATTAAGACTGAATCTTTAGCTTTAACAGATCAGAAAACTCCTGACGAAGGGTCATAAGCCGACCAAGCAGACGACGAAGTTTATCTGGATCTGTATTTCCGATTTCATCCACATATTTTTTAATGTATCTTTGAGCTTCGTAGAATGACTGGTTCATTCCTTCAACAAGGTCCGGTTTCTTTACGCGATAGCTGGTGACGTTATACTGTTCTTGAATTTTTGATAGCGCTGCGAAATATTCGTTTCGAAGTTTTTCCTGTGTGATAGCAGCGTAGTTAAGAGTCATCCGAATATCATTATGCCCAAGTAGATCTTTTATCGCAGATAAACTCATTCCTGCTGTCAGAAGTGAAGTCGCAAAACTGTGTCTAAGACGATGCAAATTGACCTTGCCTGGAATGGCGAGATCTTTTGTTATATCTTGAAGAACAGCGGCAAAATGAGTCCGACTACGGCGTTTACCGAAGGGATTTGAAATTAAGTAATGGGTATTAGTTCCTGGTTCTGGGAAATTGGCGCGAATATTTTTAATTTTATGAATCAAGTCAACGGTAACGGGATCAAGTGGAATAATTCGTTCATTGTGCAACTTTCCAAGTGGGACTTTTAAAAACCAATTTCCACTTAGGTCTTCTCCGACACAATCGACAGACAAGTCCCTCATCTCGCCAACTCGAAGGCCGCATCGTCGCATGAGCAGAATACCTAAATGGTCGATATCGCTACTTTGCTGAAGGCGCTTTTGAATTTCAAGATCCACTTCAACTGGAAAAGGTTTTGGTAGTAATTTATCTCGTCGTGGAAAATCTGTTTTTCGAATTAGGTCATCGGGGTGGATTTTGAGCGCCCGGTGATCATATAGCCAGTCCAAATATAGTCTGAGATTGGCTATCCTAGCGGCTCTTTGATTGTGATCAACACCGTTGGTTTTTAAGTCGATTAGAAATTGATCTATATCTTCGCGCTCAATTTTATAGGCTGGCCGTCCGGTTTGCCAATGTCGTTTATAGAAAGTTCGCAGCCCTGATCTGTGCCCTTTGACCGTATTGAGTTTTCTTGTCACTGACATGACTTCAAGAAACCGTTCAGCAAGCTCTGGAAGTTTGGCTTGGTTGCCTTTAATAAATTGAGGTTGATAGTTTGGAAAAAGATCTTTTGAAAAGCCGTCTCGAAGAACTTGTTTGGATTCAAGCCAACGGAGGTACTTATGGACTTGCTGAATATTCGCACGACGAGTTACAAATTTTAAATTGTGACGAGCTAGGTCCTCATCGAACTCGTTAATGTTTTGAATACGAAGGTGAGCCAAATCCATTTTTGACTGGGAAAGAAAGCGGTAGAAATGGTGAAGTGCCGCACGGTATAGGTTACCGGTGTTTTTTGTTTTTCCTGCACCAAATTCAATTAGAAATTTTTCAGCTTCAAGTGGAAGTGGTTTTTGTCTGAATCGCAGCATAACGTTCCTCTATTCGTTTCATTGCTCTGTCGTACTCTCGCCTTACGTCATCAATGTTGAGATTAATATAAATCTCAGTGGTTTTAATTTCAGCGTGTCCCAATAGTTCTTGAATTACCTGAGCCTGAACACCGCTTCTTGCCAGGTCAGACGCAAACGCGTGCCTAAATTCATGCGGATGAGCCGCTATGACTCCTGATTTTTTACGGTGGTATCTAAAAAATGAGCGGAAAGTTTCTCGATTAAGCGGGTCCCCCGCATCTTTTCCTCTTAGAATGACAAAAAATCGATTTTTGCTGTTGGCGGGTCTTTCAAATAACAGGTACTTTTCAAAGGCTTTCATGATCGAAAAAGACATGGGAACTATTCTCTCTTTTCGGCGTTTTCCTGAGACGCGCATCTGGCAAAGGTGAAAATCCACGTCTTCAAACTTCAGAGCAATGACCTCCATGGATCTTAGCCCACACGATAGCATCGCTAGGACAATAGCAACATCGCGATAGCGTTTAAGATGGGACATGAATCTATTAACTTCATCGGGAGTCATGGACTTCATGACAGGTTTAGGAACTCTGATATAGAGTTCGCGACTAGGGCGTCGGCCGGCGTTGTCACTGTAGTTCACATATCGTCGATTGCGGTAATAACCTTTTGGATACAGAACACCGGGAGCTCTTGGAATTGTGGCGTTGAAACAAAACCGATAAAACACTCGCGCACAGTTCAGACGCTGATTGATGGAATTGGGCTTCAGCCCTTCCGTTTTCATCGAAGCCATCCAATCTTGTAAATCTTTCTGCGTGAATTTTTCAAAAAGGGGCCAATCGTTTTTCAACCATTTAAAAAGCCGCATGAGTCCAAAAACATAAGCCCGAACGGAGTCCATTGAATTGCCATGAACTTCACAGGCTTCAAAAAATTTATTCGCTTGCTCGACAAGTTTACCCTGGCCATCAATCCGATGGGATTGTGAGTAGCTCCAAATTTTCATGTACTCTCCTGACTCCGCAAACCGCACATTGGTCCTGCTGATAGGTACAGGAATATAGGGTATCTGGATGAATGTCGGAAGTTCCATCCATCACGATTGGTGTTTGACGGCCATACACCCGATAGTTTTTACTGCGCTCACGATGGTCAGCAAGCGCCTCCGTCGAAGCTGCATATTTTTTGCGGGCCATTTTTTCTCTTTGGGAATAACCCGCTTTTTTGCATTTTGGAGAACAATATTTTTGGCAACGATAGCAACTTGAACAAATAAAAAAATTGGATCCACAGATGGGGCAAGTAATATTGTGACCTGATCGCAATCGTCTAAACTCCACAAAAGAAAGACGCTTTGACCAGCGAAGATAAAGCTGAAAGAATGACCCTAAGGCGTGAGATTTACATTAAACCGCGAATCTATAACGTCAGTGGGATCAAGTTCCAGCTTGGTCCCTTTTTTATTGTGCGCTATGAATTTAACGGAAGTCGATCTTTAGGAGTTTTTCCCGGCGTTAGTCGGAAATTGAAATAAATTTGTTTGGATTTCTGAAACATCTCGCGAGCCACCGACTCTTCGCAAAAAACTTGGAGCAACTCGCCATCCACGACCATCATCAGTTTGAACAGTCGCCGTCTTTTGATTAACTCTGGTGACAATGCCTGAAACGATCCTATAACCATCATCAAACTCAACTCTGTCACCAATACTAAACGACATTAGTTCTATTTTTCGACGAGTATGTGAATAAAAATCAAGTCGCTTTATGACCTCGCGATTGAGTTCTCGAAGTTCCGCTTCTGACATTGAATCCAAATCAATCTTTTTCATGCAAGCAGTTCAATACCAAGTTCAACCCTTGGTCAAAACTCAGTGAGTCAACCCTCAGTCTTTTACCCGATAAGTCCTGACAAGAAGGAGCTACTAAATAAAAAAGCCGAAGCAGAAAAAATTAAATTTGAACTGCTGACAAAAGAAATAAATAGAACAACAACAGAAGATGCAATTCAGGAAATGAAAAACATGAATATTGACGACCAATTGGTTCAACAGATTAAAAACAAGTTTGAAAACGACGCCAGAGAAAATGTTCGACAAATTCAAGGCGTCGCTTACGAAACATATGATTAAATCAAATTAGCGATTTAATCGACGATTCCAATCGCCGAGCTTAAAATCAGTATGGTCTTTTTGAGCTTGAATAGCCTTACTTGCCATAAACAAGGTTGCTGGTGCCAGTTGGCCAGCAGCCCAGAGGCCGATAGCAATGGTTAAAACTCCGACAATAAATTTCGATATTCCCATAGTACACGAACCTCCGTTTACGAGAATTTTTACCATTTTATGACTGCACGGGCTTCCGCCTCAACGTAGTTTTGATCGTAGTAAGTCCGACTTTGTAATGCTTGGCGAGTTGAACATTTGTAAATCGCTTCTTGGTTTTGAGGCTCACCAGTTCGTCAAAATCCAAGTTTATCAGTGGCTTAGCCCATTGAACAGAATACTCCTCGACAACTATCAATGGTTCGAATAGTATCGGCTCGGGGTCACCAATTAATCCAATATCCAAACCTCGGTCCGACAGCTTAGAAAACCCAAAATTAGCCCCAGAACCCAAAGAAACACCCACTTCACTGGCTTCATCTCGAACTAATTTGAGGCCATGTCCTCCGCGCCCTTGATCATCACTATCTAAATAAAACCACATCGCCAATTTATCATGAGCCAACACGACTTGTTTAAACGTGTTGCGAACCAATCTTTTCTTTAATCCCACCGGCGCTTTATCAAATCCCTTTTCAAAATCAACAAACGTCGTCTGAATGAAGTGAGTCGAATCTTTCGCATCGAACACATCACTTTGCCTAGATTCACACATTTTTAGCGATTCATTGTATTGCGACTTTTGTTTTGCAATGTTGAGTGCAGCGAAATTCTTTCCGATTTAAAAGTCTAATGTGAACCAAAAGAAGCGCCTTCGAAGCTTGAATATCGGTTAATATCTAAATTAGAAATCTAAACTTGATCCAATAGTCCAAGTATTTTTTCTGAACGTGATCCATTTCTGCGAAGCACTAGATAGAATTTTTGATACATAGATCTGAACTGATGTTGCACCACAATTGTTTTATTTTGCAGTTCTCTAGCAGCTCCAATTCGCGGGATTGCTACAACACTATCGGTTTCAATTGCTAACAATCGAAGTAAAGCAATATCATCAATATAGCCCTTGATCATGATTCGCTCTTTTTGACTTTTTAGAAATGAATCTAATTCGGAAGTAATCGGATTGCTCCGCGCGGGAAGATATATTCCATATTTGGTAAGTCGTACTTGAAGCGGAATACTCTGTTTAAATTTTCGAGCGATCAGACAAATTGGCTCCCGTGCAATTTCTCGCTGAATTAAAGGTTCATCTTCAGAATGTGGATATGGTACATCACAAAGAATAGCGTCTAAGTTAAATGTTTGAAGGCGACTCAACAAAGTTTGTGCATCTCCGACATCTACTGTGATTTCAAAATCAGCCCGTTCTATGACGGGTCTTAGCAGTCTAATCTGAAGATTCTTTGATAAACTTCCTATTGCTCCGACTCTTAGTGTGGATTGAATTCCGCCTTCTTTGAGACCATCGACAAGCTCTTTGCCTTGCCGAAAAATTTCTTCCGCCTGATTAAAAGCAAGCTGACCTTCTTCTGTGAGGGTTAATTTTTTTGATGTCGAGCGCTGGATCAATTTCTTTCCTAAAAAATATTCAAGCTGCGCTACTTGAAAGCTAACCGCAGATTGCGCAATCCGCAATTTCAAAGCCGCCTTCGTGAAACTTTGTTCTTTAGCTACAGTCCAAAAATAGTAGAGATGATGATAGTTGAGCCATTCCATAACCACCAGTTTATCTGTTTAATAGATTAAACTCAAATATTTTATATGTTTTACTGAATAGACGAATTTACCGATATTGAAGTTATGAAGTTGACTGTGGTCAGTGTGAAATTGACTCGTCTGAATGTGAATTTTGCAACTCTTAAAAATAAAGGACTGAACTTTGACAGCTTTCGAAATCTTAAAAGCAAACTTATTGTCCCCTATAGTACTAGCGTTTTTGCTTGGAATTGTAACGAAAGTAATGAAGAGCGAACTGAGTCTGCCAAAAGATCTCTACTCTTCATTATCCATCTATCTTTTATTGGCGATTGGATTAAAAGGCGGAGTTGAACTGTCTGAAAGTACGCAACTCTCGTTTTGGGCTGCGTTACTCCAATCTCGGCTTATATAATCATGCGAAAATTGGGACGATTTGGACAGATCGATGCCGCGGCATTGGCTGCACATTACGGCTCAGTTTCTGCGGTCACTTTTATTGCGGCAAATCAGTTTATCGAACAAATGGGCAAAACTGTAGAAGGCTTTATGCCGACGCTCTTAACTCTATTAGAAAGTCCCGGCATTCATATCGCCCTAGGGATTGGCGCGCTGAAGCGAGCAAAAAATAATTCATCAATATCAAGTGGCGAGAAAAAAACAAAGTCCGCCATCTTTCATGAAATTCTAACTGGTCGTTCTTTGATTTTACTGCTTGGAGGCTTGGTCATAGGTCTTCTTATGGGAGCAAAAGCCTACGAGCCCGTAAAGCCATTTTTTGAAACAGGTTTTAAAGGCGCACTCGTTTTGTTTCTTTTAGAAATGGGGATTGTAGCAGGCTCTAGACTTTCTGATCTTAAAAAAGTCGGTTTGCTCCTCATATCTCTCGGGATATTAATACCCATACTTCATGGTACATTGGGTGTTTTTCTTGGCGACTGGTCTGGTCTTTCTGTCGGAGGTGCTACTGTGCTTGGGACAATGGCTGCCAGTGCCTCTTACATCGCAGCACCACCCGCTGTTCGCATGACCTTACCTGAGGCCAATCCCACTTATTATTTAACTGCGAGCTTAGCTGTTACTTTTCCATTTAATTTAGTCGTAGGAATTCCATTGTTTTTTAAATTGGCCGAATGGCTTGCTGGGTAAGGAGCAGAATATGAAACTTATCAATTTTAAACTTCTCACTATTATTTGCGAGCCCGTTTTAAGCTCAAGTATTTTGACCATCAGTCAAGACCTCGGGGCCACAGGCTTCACCGTGACCGAAGTCAATGGTCAAGGCAACTTCGATAAAAGCAGTGGCGAAATTCCTGATTTAAAATCAAAAATCGAAATCGTCGCAGAGCAACACCTGGCTTTAAAAATTATGAAAGCCCTAGCAGACAATTTTTTCAAAAATTATTCACTGATCACTTACGTATCTGATATTTCGATATTGCGCCCTGAAAAATTTGAAAGAGTTTGATAAATAAAAAAACGTCTCGTAAAGCTTTGTGGTGCCTTTCATGGCGATCAAATCTTCAAATTGAATTACGGCTAGGGATTGACTATTCAGTCAATGACTTCTTTCGAGTTCTAATATCTAATTCTTGTTAGACCTATTTAGACCTATTTGATTGGATTTCGGAGGGCTTAGAATGCTTAGAGGACATCATAATCTTATGTGGAGCTTTACACGAAGCTTTGTAAAGAGCTTCAAACGCCCTGTTTTTATTTATCTAGCCTCACTTGCTGTAACGGTACAGATTTTTTTTGCGGCCCTGTTTTATATTGTTGAAAAAAACTTCAACCCAGCGGTCGCAACATTTTTTGATGCTCTTTACTAAACCGTGACAGTGACGACGGGAGTCGGCCTCGGCGATATTTCCCCAAAAACTACACCAGGAAAAGCTTTGTCGATGGTGATGATGCTGTCCGGGACCGTTATTTTTGTGTGCTTTACCGCGGTGCTAGCTGCTTCGATTTTAGCCATAGAAGCTGAACATTTGAAAGAAAAGAAGATGGACGACCCTAGTGGCGATTCTTAAAGAGCGATGCTGAAGAGATGTCAGATCAATTGGTAGTTACTCCTGAATCATTCAACTCGCCCTTAAGTCCCCACATTTTATTAATAAGTTGGAGCATGGGATCCGATATAGGCCATCAATAGAAACTTGATAAATCTTCCAGAAAATACAATCGCTGCTAGTAAAAAAAGTGGAGTCTCAGCTAAGCTCGCTAGAACAATTGCAGGCTGTTGCATCAAAGGTGTAATCGCAATGATAAATACAAGAATCATCCCATATTTCTCAAAAAAATCTTCAGTCCAGACCCAGTATTTGGTTTCGTTTATTCCAGGATACACTTCAAGAATCCACTCAAGCCCTTTGGTTTCCACGAAGGCAGCCAATATGATTGAGCCTATCGTAGATCCAATTGCAACACTTGTGGCCAGAGTAAACCATCGTCGGGGTGTGAGCATAGAACTGGAAATCAAAATTCCATCATTGGGGATGATAATTAGGAAGTTATCAAGAGCGGCAAGTATTCCAATTAAGGGAGGGTAC
>NCGL01000082.1 GCA_002256935.1 Bdellovibrio sp. 28-41-41 | reverse complement strand
TTTATTAAAAATGAAAATGTATTGATGCTAGCCACGCCGGCATTTGGTTTGGGTATTGATAAACCTAATATTCGGCAGATCTTTAATTATGAAATGCCGAGCTCTATTGAATCCTATTTTCAAGAAATCGGTCGCGCGGGTCGTGATGGACAACCCGCTCAAGCGCACTTGTTTTTGAGAGATGATGATTTGAGTATTTCTATGGAGTTTATTAAGTGGGCTTATCCTGAAAAGGAATTTATCACTACGTTTTACAAAATGCTGCAGGAGAACTCGATTTCACTATTGCAAGAGGGGTTCAGTTTCTATCGTGAAAAATTAAGCTTTAAGAACAAACGCGATTATCGAGTGGAATCCGCTTATAATATTTTAGAGCGTTGGGGCTGCGTGATACCGTTAACGGAAGTTCTGTCGGATGAGAATAACTATGCGGCACAGAAAGACTTTAAGGTTACCTTGCGCGCGCCATCCGATGATGATTTTAAGAACGAAAACCAAAAGGTTTTATTCCAACATCAGAATAAGAAATTATTAGATATTTATAGCTGGGCGAAGAGCGAAACAAAATGCCGATTGGGCGCTATTTACGAATACTTTGGTGCGGACTATATCGAGTGTGGTAAATGCGATTGGTGCCATGACAACCAATAGCAGTATGTTTCCAGATAAACCGTATTCTGAAACTGTCGAAGATGTCGTTGCCGTCGGCGGTGTTTTAGATACGGAAACTTTGGTACAGGCCTATTCACGCGGTATATTTCCTTGGCCACAAGCCGGCTACCCAATGCTTTGGTTTTTTCCCGAACAACGGGGCGTCCTGGATTTTTCGGAAATGCACATCCCTAGAAGTTTAGAAAAGTTCATTCGTCACCATGGCCAAGAATTTGAATTTACGGTGAACAAGGGCTTTGCTCAAGTGATCGAAAATTGCCGTATTCAAAAACGTCCCAATCAAAACGGAACTTGGATTCTGCCAGAAATAAAACGTGCGTATTTGCAGTTTCATTTAGATGGTTACGCGCACTCTATAGAATGCTGGCGAGGGAAAGCATTAGTCGGCGGTATTTATGGCGTGTTGATGAACGGTGTGTTTAGTGGTGAGAGCATGTTTCACAAGGAAGAAAACACAAGTAAGCTGAGTTTGCTGCATCTGATTCATTGGTTAAAATCAAAAGGGTTAACATGGATGGATATTCAAATGTTGACACCAGTTACGGAAGGACTAGGCGGAAAATATATCTCGGGTACAGATTTTTTCCACCGTCTGCCTTTTTCAAAAAAAGTAGACTAAACGTTAACGGCGCGATCTGCTGTTTCCAGAAAGGACTACGAAGCTTGGGTTAAAGCACGTATTTTCTAAAACAGGGTAGTTGATATAAAACCAATTCGAAGTTTTAAATTCATATTTAATCACGCCGCCCATTTCGTTAAGGCTAAATAAGATTTCATTTTGATTAAACATTGGCGAATGTAATAGGCGGATAGCCAGCGGACTTTGTTTACGCATCAAATCGATCAAAAACTGAGGGTATTTAATCCGTTGAACGATTTGTTTTTTAGCTGTGTCGTATACATTTAAAAACGCTTCGCTGACTTGGATTTGATTGTTAGTTACGAATGTTTTTTCAGATGAGAAAATTAGGTTAGTGCCTACAGATACGAAGTTGCTATACAGCGCTTGTGAAGCATCGAGTTCGTATATAATTTTAGTAATTCCGTTGGTGTAGGTATGAACGCGAAGAATTCGTTTGTTAGCATCGAAATTGAAATAGTTCACTAATGTGATTTCTTCTTTGTTAGATCCTAAGACTTGGACTGTATCTTTGAAGACGATAACGTCTTTTACTTCTTTACGAAGGTTATACGTATACAAATGTGAGCCCTCGGCAACCGCCGTCGTCCAAGTGATCATTTGTTCACCAAGAGTTGGGTTAAAAAGAAATACGGGATGAGTCCATTCGCGAATTACAGACCCATTGCCAAGGGAAAGAAGGCGCCATTTACCCATTTCATTGGCGGGGTAAAGAAAATTACCTTTGTAGAATGCAAATAAGCTGAAGTTAAAGTCGCGAGAGTAGTTAACGAAATTTCTTAATTTTGGAGATAGCAAGTTGATGAATTGTGATGTGCTGGCTTTGATTGCATTTTTGATTTCTAATTTAAAAACGCCAAAACGATTAAGCGAATCCACTGCGGCGATAAATGCGATAGTTAAGTTGTCATCGCTGTATACGATTTGATGAGAAACGATTTCTTTGAATGGCTGATTTTGCGGATCCATCGCCTGAAGCAATGTCGGCTTAAATGTATCGCCCGCATCTGAGCGAAGTTGTAATATCTTGGTGTTGATACTTGAGGATGTCTGGCAAATGATGCGAGTGGGCTGGGCCGCTGTGTTTTGAGCCCAGCTTGGAGAAGAAATTAATGAAGATACTAATAATGTAAGGATAATAAATAGTTGTATCATAATAGTTGATAACTACCATGCGTGGGAACTATGTCAACAGGAGCGAAATTTTTACCGAAAAAGGGGCGTCTAACCCCATTATTTGGTCAGAAAGGCGTGAACGGAGTCAAATACACTCAGTATTTGGCCGTCCATGAACAGATTCATGACGACAACCCAGAATGTAGCTAGAAAGCCCATGATGAACACTTTTTTAAAGAAGTTCCATGTTTTCATCTCTTCGCTGGTCAGGGAACCGAAGTCGCCCTCTTCATTTTTGATTTTGCGAGCTAAGCCTTGTGCTAGGACTATTCGATGAGCCATTTCTAGCTTGTAGAAGTGAACCGCTACTAAAATCGTGTGAGTGCGTTCTGGTTCCAAGCGAGTTACAATCGCGTGGCAGGCCATTTGTTGGGCACCCGGAACTACGAATTGTACTTTGATGACTTCGCCTAATACTGGACATAAATCTTCGGGCGCCGTGAAAGCCAAGCCAGTCAAAGAAACATTCTTAATTTCTGTTTCTTCTTCCCAAGGAATCTGCTGAGGGCCTGCGACGCGAACTAAACAGTCGTCATGTGTATTAAGAATATAGCGTGGGGAGCGAGCATGATATTTGGCTAGGCTATGAGTCATACTAGACTTGTCGGACGTGCTAACCAAATACTGTAAATAAATTTATAAAAAGAGGAAGCTATCGGTGTTTCAATGTGATACACTTTTCAGCTAAGTGGTACTAAATGGTTTTGAAGCGAAAAAATAAAAACAAATCTCGGAAAAAAAAATCCCGCAAAAGTAAAGCTATTGCGTCAACCGCTCCTATTGTTCCTAGTAAAGAATTTATGAACCGTGAAGTCGGTTGGCTGAACTTTAATTTTCGTGTTTTAAACGAAGCTAAAGATGCCCGAAACCCTTTGTTAGAGCGCCTTAGATTCTTATCCATCGCAAGTTCAAATTTAGATGAATTTGTAATGAAGCGTATTGGTCGCTTGAAAAAACAAGAAGCATTTAATTTAAATATTCGTTCTAAAGATGGCTTAAGTGCCCCTCAGCAATTAAGTGAAATTCGTAATCATTTGATCTTGATGATCGCCTCTTTAGCAGAGACGTTTATTGGATTGAGCTCGGCTCTGGCAAAAGAAAAGATTTCTCTAGTGAAGTGGAAAGATCTTTCAGAGAATGAGAAATCCTATGTCAGAGGCTTTTATCTAAAAAATGTATTCCCTGTTTTGACACCGTTATCGGTCGATCTAGGGCATCCGTTTCCGTTTATTTCCAATTTATCGACGTCATTGGGTGTGACACTTAAACATCCGGAACATGAAGAGCGCCTTTTTGCACGTGTGAAAATCCCTAAAGTTTTGCCTCAGTGGATTCGTGTTGATCAGGGTGAATACAAGTTTATTAGTTTGATTGATGTGATCGTAGCTAACATCAAAGATTTGTTTCCTTTGATGGAGGTATTAAATGCGATGCCATTTCGATTAACACGAAATGCAGAGCTCGAGAAAAATGAAGATGAAGCTGAAGATTTACTGGAGCATATCGAAGAAGAATTGCGTCAGCGTCGTTTTGCGGAAGTGGTTCGCTTAGAGCACGGTCCTAAACCCGATATGTGGATGCTGCAGTTTTTGATGGATGAACTTGAGCTTTCTCATGAAGATGTCTACGAGCATCCTGGTCTGCTGGATTATACAGATTTGAATGTGATTACCGACGTGCCTCGTGCGGATTTGAAATACCGCAATTATGTGCCTGTTGTGCCGGGTCCATTTTTAGATGATTCACAGAGTTTGTTTATGACAATTCGTCAGCAAGATTTGTTGCTACATCATCCGTACGAAAGTTTTAGGCATACAGTTGAAAGATTTGTTAAAGAAGCTGTTTTGGATCCCAAAGTTTTGGCTATTAAAATGACTTTGTATCGAACGGGCGATAACTCGCCATTTGTAAAAGCATTGATTCGCGCCGCTGAAGAAGGCAAGCAGGTTGTCTGCTTAGTTGAATTAAAAGCCCGCTTTGATGAAGAAAGAAATATCTACTGGGCACAAGCATTGGAAAACGCCGGGGTGCACGTTGTGTACGGTGTTGTGGGCCTGAAAACTCATGCAAAGACGATATTAGTTGTTCGCCAAGAAGTAGAAGGGTTGAAGTGTTATGCCCATATCGGTACGGGCAACTACAATTCTGTGACGTCACGTTTGTATTCTGATTTTGGTTTGTTAACTTCGCGTGAAGACATCACCTCTGAATTAGTAGAATTTTTTCATTATCTAACGGGTCGTTCTTTAAAAAACTCGTATCAGAATTTATTGATCGCGCCTATTAACATGGCGTCGAAGTTTAACATTTTGATAGAGCGTGAAAGTGAACTGGCTAAGCAGGGTAAACCGTCGCAAATCATCGCCAAGTTCAATAATATGGATGATGTCGATATCACGCGTGCGCTTTATAAGGCCTCGCAGAATGGGACTCAGATTTCATTGATTGTGCGCGGGTTCTGTTGTTTAAAACCAGGCATCCCGGGTATGAGTGACAATATCAAAGTCATTTCTATTATTGGCCGGTTCTTAGAACATTCACGAGTATTTTATTTTAGAAATGGCGCGATGGATCCTCTGGATGGAGAGTTCTTTATTGGGTCGGCGGATTGGATGTATCGAAATCTGCAAACACGTGTGGAAGCTGTCATTCCTATTGTTGACCGTGCGTCTAAAGAGAAGCTTTGGGAAGTGTTACAGATGGCGTTGAATGATGGACGTCAGGCGTGGGAAATGAATGGGGATGGAAAATATGTTCAGCGTAAGACGAGTGAACTAGGCATTCATGATCAATTGATGATGTTAACGAAACAACGTCAGGCACCGGTGGAAGAGCCTACAAAGAAGGAACCTTAGCTTATGCTTTTGTTTATCATTCGCCATGCGACAGCTGAAGAACGCGAAGAGTTTGCCAAAAAAAATACAGATGATAGTTTACGTCCATTAACTCCAAAGGGAAAAAAGAAGCTTCAGAAAATGATTCTCAGTTTAGAGAAGGAATTTGATAAGCTGGATCTGATCGTTACGAGCCCTTACCTACGGGCAAAGCAATCGGCACAGGTTGTTTCTGAACTAACTGAAGGTACTAAGATCGTTGAGTGCGCTGAGCTTGTTCCGCACGCACCTCCACAATCTTTGGTGAAATGGTTGAAAACTCATTGCGGTGGGCATAAGAAAGTGGTTGTGGTTGGCCACGAACCGCATGTTACGTCATTTGCTAGCTATGTTTTGTCTGGCGATCCAAAAGAGAGTTTTATAGAGATGAAGAAGTCGTCTGTGGCTTTGGTTGAAGTGGGTAACTTTGAGGATATTACTCCTTCTAAAGCTAAGTTGCAGTGGTTGGCTTCTCCTCGTGTTTTAATCGATTAAAAAAAACCGTTTTTTGAGAAAGAAAAAATATTTCTCTTCTCAAAAAAAATAACCACGCTGCAGCCTTTTTTTTGGCAACGTTCAGCGAGTTTCATGGGTTCAGCTCAGAAGTTTTATTTGGGGATTTGCGGATGTGAAATTTCGTCCCTTGCCTCAAAGCTTAAGGGACGAATCGTGTCGAATTATTTTCCTAGTTCGTTAGCAATGTGTTCAGCTTGGTAAACTTTTTTAAGTGTTTCCATGATCGCTGAGCTGTGTACTGCTACCGCGCGATTTACGCTGGCGTCGAAGCCGTAGTCGCCGCCTAGTGATTGGATGTTGCCGTCGAAGATCAGGCCGACTACTTCTGCATTTTTGTTGATCATTGGGGAGCCTGAGTTTCCGCCGATGATGTCGTTGGTAGAGCAGAAGTTGAATTTTTCGTTCATGTTTAGTTTTGATTTAGCATCTAGCCATGTTTTTGGCAGTGCGAATGGTTCTGCATCTGTGTGACGTTCAAATGCGCCGCCGATGGTTGTGAATGGTTTTACTTCCTGGCCTTTTTGCTGATAGCCCTTCACTTGGCCAAATGAGGCACGTAGTGTGAACGTTGCGTCTGGGTAGCGTTTAGAGCCGTAAACGGCGAATTGTGCTTGGGCTATTTTTTCGCCAGCTTGTTTGATTTGCGTTTCAACTTCATCTTCGTATTTAGTTCTAATCGATCTCGATTCAGAGTCTAGGGTTGCAGCCAAGCGGATCATTGCATCTTGAGAATCAGCGATAGCCTTCTCACCGCCATCAAACAATTTTTTGCGAAGAGGGATATCTTTTAGTTTAGACCCTTTTACTAAGGCTTCCGCTAACTGACGTGGGGATTTAACACCCAACAATTTTTTAATGTAGGGGTGATCAGCACCTAATGTTTCGCGTGCTTTTGTGAATGCGAAAGTTAGGTTTTCGACTTCAAAATCATCGTAAATAGGAGCTTCGCTGAAAAGGCTTTGTTTTAATTGCGGTATGCTGGCTTCGCTGAATTCGCGGAAACGTTTTTCGTTAGGCTTAGGAAGTTCTCCCGCCGCACGAACTAGGGTTTTGGCGATTCCGAATAGTCTTGATCCGTAAATAGTGCGCTCAATGAATTCGTGCGCTTCAAAGATATTTCGGTAATCTTTGTAGGCCGCAGCCATATTGTCCCATGCAGAACCGAACTCTTTTTTCCATTTAGGGTTCGCATTGATTTTCTGTCTCAACTGTTTTTCTTCATTAACTTTGCTAGCGAAGAACGTTTGATCCAGCAATGCTTGCAGGCCGCCTCTCTTTGCTTTAAAGCTGTTCTCTATGCCAAACAAACGGCCAGTCGCATAACGTTTTTGTTCAGCGCCACGTTGTTGAAACTGGGTTAAATTACCGCGAGTTTCTGCAAGATAGATCAAATCGTTGATCATGCGAACATCGCGCAAGAATTCAAGTTCTGCGACAGTAAGCAAACGTGATGTTTTTCCTGGGTGTCCTGTCACAAACGTGAGTTCGTTCTCGGTAGCACCGTCAGCTGACCATTTGAAGAAATTTTTGGTTACTAGAGGTTTGCCTTGGTCGTATACGCGAAGAAGTGACAAATCTAAATTGTAGCGAGGGAAATTGAAATTATCTGGATCGCCGCCAAAGAATGCGATCGCCAATTCGGGAGCGAACACCAAGCGAACATCTTGATAGCGTTGGTATTTGTATAAGTGGTATTGGCCGCCGTGATAAAGCGTCACAACGTCACAACGAATTCTCTCTGATCCGTCAGCACACTCTTTTTCAATTTCAGACATCGAGGCTTTTAGCTGTTCGTTAAATTCTTTGCCTTTAAGTTTGCTCGTTTTTGCTTTGATCTGTGCCGTGACATCCTTGATGTCGATCAGTTGATTGACTTCGATTTCTGGGCATTTTACTTCGTCTTCGTGTTTCTTAGCTAAGAAGCCACTAGCAACGTAATCCTTGCCTGATTTTGAAAGCTGTTCGATACACGAGTGTGCACAGTGATGATTTGTCATCACTAAGCCTTGGCTGGAAACAAAGCTTCCTGAGCAACCGCCGGCAAGGCGAATAGAGGATAAGCGAACATGATCAATCCATTCCTTAGTTGGCGTGAATTGATATTTAGCTTTCAGCTGTTCGGTCGGAAATTGATTAAATGGCCACATGCCTTCTTCAGCAGTGGCTAGATTAAAAATAAATACGGATGCAATTAAAAGGGATAATTTCATAGTTGGATTCCAGATAGAAGGGCTCCTAGAAGCCCAATTGTTTTTTCAGTTTCTCGGCTTGTTTTTTGGCTTCTTCTTCAGCTTTCTTTTCGGCCTTCTTTTTTTCTGCTTCAACTTTTTGACGTTCTTCTTCGACGCGACGATTAGCTTCGGCTTGCGCTTTTGTTTTTTCAGCGTTTAAGCGATTTTCGATATCGTGTTTAGCTTCGTTGATTTTGGTATCGGCCAGCTTCTTTTGATTTTCTGCTTGCTCTTGGACTTTTTTAAGTTCGCCTTCAGCTTTAGAGCGTAGTTCATTAACTTGCTTTTCAATTTGTTCTTTTTGCTTGTTGATCTCGGCGTCCACGTAATCTTTGATTTTCTTTTTAAGCTCTTCGATCTTTGCGTTGATTTCTTTTTCAAAACCATGCTGAATACGTTCGCCAAGGTCTGACGTAATATCTAGACCAAAATTCGGCAGAGTCCCTTTGCCTTCTGCTACCATGCTTGTTGTTCTGGCCTCTTTGAATACATTAACAAGGATGCCTTCCATATCTTTGTTTTTCGCAGTGACTAGGTAGTCTACATCTTTGAATTGATTTGTAATTTTTAACGAAAGATCTTTGTAATTTTTCAATTCGATGTTCGAGTTAACGCCGCCAACCGCAGAAGCAAAACTCATCGCGATATCTGGAGTGTTCATTATTTCTTTTGCAGAAATTACGAATGATCGTACAGCAAAAGTAGAACTAATGATGGCGTCTTTAGTTCTATTGTCGAATTTCAATTTAAAATCAATACCTTCGATTTTTTCAGACGGGAAGTCGCCGGTGATAGATGCTATCGTTGGTTTTCCTGTCACAAGCTGATTGGTTGTAACGTCGGTGATTTCACCTTTTAAATTTCCTGCTTTTGAATTCGGATCACTTGAATTCAGTTTTGAGCTGATCAATGCTTTCTTGAGCCAAAATGTCGGGTAGGCGTTTAATTTGCCGAATTCGTAAGTTGTGCCTTTTTCGCGAATACGTGGCTGAATTTTAACTTCAGGTTTGTCGTTTTTGTCTACGATGTTTGGTGGCGCGTATTTGTAAAACAACCCTTTGTAGTGATTGATCTTTGCCAGGTACGGATTTGTGTATCTCTTGAACAAAGTCATCGCAATAGACTTCGCGTCGATTTTAGGAATTTTGAAGTGAGCTTGTAGATCTTTGATATCTTGTTCGATCTGGGCGCGGATATCTTTTAAACCCTCATCAGTTACTTTCAAATCTTTATCGAAATCGGATTTAGTCGCATTCACTTCATCGATTTTTTTTTGACCTTCAGCCATGATAGCTTGAACTTCAGAGATGCTTTGTTGAACTTCTTCTGGCTTGGAGAAGCCAGAAGACTTAACCTTTTTTAGGCGATCACCCAACGCTTGAAATTCGGACGGTTTTGGAAGTTTCTTTAAGCGCTCTTCCCAGTCCTTTTGTTTTTGTTTAAGAGCCGTTTCAAACGCTTTCATTTTTTCTTTAGAAACCAGTTTGCTTTCTAGTTTCGACATTTCACCTTCACCTGATGATCCCGTCATCATGTTGGCGATATTTCCAAATACGTTATCGTCGTATTTTGTTTTCGCGCTTTCAAGAGCTTCATCTTTTAACTTCTCGGCTTCTTTTTTCAATGCGCTTTCTTTTTCAGGCTCAGGTGGTTTTACTTTGCCTGGAGTTTTGCGGGGTTGATCAAACGAGATGTTTTCGATGGCGGCTTCGTTGATTACGAATTTCATACGAAGAAGAGCATCCCATAATAAAGAAAAACGAATCTCGCCAATGTTTAGGTTGTTGTGAGTCGGCTTTTCTGGATTGGTGATTTCGATGCCGCCAATTTTAATGGATGCGTTCATAAAACTAGTTTCTAGTTGATGAACGTTTACTTCTGCGCCGGTAGCTTGATAGCCGACAAATTCGGCAAGACTGCGCATGTTAGCGTCGAAGAATAATTTAAAGTAAAGACCGATCAATACAATGATGATGGCCGCAGGAACGATCGCTTCCCAACGGATTGGACCTTTGCGTTTCTTCGGTTTTTCGATAGCTGGTGCTGTTTTTAAATCAGACATAAACTGTTCCTATCCGTAGAGTGAGTCGTACTTAGTGTACCAGTTGTAAATGCTAGTGGCTTTGAACGCTTTCCATGCTTTTGTAGATTTGAATCGATCGACTACGAGAATTCTGTATTTTATAATCATCGCGCGGAAAACAAAAAACATAATCGGCGCTAATATGATTGAAAGTACTAGAGAGCCCATGATGATCGAGTTATTGAATCGCGTGAATGGCATGATCGGCATGTTATACATTTCGACAAACATGTCTCTTAGAGATGAATTCTCTAATACGGATTTACCGATTTCGTGGGACACTGGATCCATCAGGTAGGCTACAAACTTGAAAAAGAATGCGGCAAGGAACGCGGCGCCCATTTGAATTCTGAATACGAATATCAATATCAGAACTAAGGCTGTTTGGAGTGAAAAGAATGGAGCAAAACCTAAAATTAGTCCGCAGGCTAAGCCCGCAGCTAATTGGTTGTGTCCCGTATCTGAGTTCAACATTTTTAAAAAATTAAAAAGTTGCTTAAATATCAGAGTCATCAGTACCTCTTTATTTGCTGTTCATGAGTTCCATTTCGATAGCGTACTTTTAACCAAATAAAAATAGGCTCCGATTAGACCAAAAAACAAAGATAACAGTTGATACATCGTGATGACAACAGGTCCTAGCTCAGACGTTTTTCCTAAGTACAAATTGTACAAGAAAAAGAAAGCGGCTTGACCCACGCCGACTCCGGCTGGGGAAATAGGAATGGCAGTCGCCATGAATCCAATGGGTGTAACAAGAAAGTACGTTGATAAGCGAACATCAGCACCAATACCGCTGTAATGCCCGATTAAAACCATTAATAAAATCGCCGAAGTCTGGCTCAGGATGCTAAGGAAGAATACTTTAGCTAAAAGTTTAAACTGAGAGCCATAGAGCTGACCTGAAGCATAGAGTTTCAGTAGCTTTTCCTTTAACGGCAAAAAATCAATAACGGAATGAACAATGGCGCTGACTTTTGGATTTTTTGAAAACAGGCAAAATAGGCCGACGTTAAAGCACATGAAAATCAAGGCGAAGAAATAAAATAGGTTTCTGAGGACATCAATCGTCATGACGTGAGTGATATCAAACATCATCGCCATCAATGCCATAATGATAATCGTGTAAAGACCAAGCAAGCGATCAACGAAGACTGATGAAATCGCGATGGCTTTGGATTGCGGGTGATCTTTGTAAAAGTAAAATGCTTTTATGACATCACCGCCGACTCCGCCAGGCATCGCAAAGTTGAAGAAGATGCCGATCAAAGTCAGTTTGTATAATTCAAAAGATTTTGGATGTAGACTTTGTGTTGAAAGAAGCAAGCGCCAGCGCTCGCTAGTCATGAATAAATTTAAAGCCATAATCACGATCGCCATCGCTAGAAAATCCCAAGTGAAGAATAACTTCAATTGGGCGATATTAAATTTATCTTGTTGTACCAACCAAAAAATGATCCCGAACGCGATAAGTATTTTTAGGGCTGTGCTCAGGATCTTTTTATAATTCATGAACTACTCGTAGCTAGATTGGTGTGTCGCCATGATGGCTTTTAGATTTTTAAGTAAACCGCTCAGATCTTTTAATGGTAAAGACGTCGGCCCATCACACAGTGCTGCGTCTGGATTGGGATGAGTTTCTAAGAAAATGCCATCCACGCCAACTGCCATCGCTGCGCGAGCAAGTACAGGAACCATGTGGGCTCGGCCGCCGCTGCTCTCGCCTGTAGCGCCAGGTAATTGCGTTGAATGTGTACAGTCCATAATGACGGGGAAACCTAAATCGCGCATTTCTACTAATCCAGTCATATCGTTGATCAAACGATTGTAACCGAATGTAGTTCCGCGTTCACATAAAAGAATATTTGAATTACCCGCATTTACGGCTTTTTTTGCAATTGATTTCATATCCCAAGGAGCCAAGAACTGACCTTTTTTGATGTGAATCACTTTTCCCGTTTGCGCGGCGGCAACAAGCAAATCAGTTTGGCGAGAGAGGAATGCTGGAATTTGAATTACGTCCGCTACGCGCGACATTGGTTCTACCTGAGTCGTTTCGTGAACATCAGTGATTAGAGGGACATCAAGTGCTGTTTTAATTTTTTCTAATGATTTAAGAGCAGCCTCAACACCGGGGCCGCGAAAACTAGTGGCACTTTGGCGATTTGCTTTATCGTACGAACATTTTAAAATCCAAGGGATGTTAAGTTCTTCTGTAACACGTTTGATTTCTTTGCCGACTTCTAGGACCATGCCTTCGTCTTCAATGATATCGGGGCCAGCGAATAATACGAACTGATTCTTCAAGCCCCATGTGTAAGTACGACCGTTGTATTTGAAACTAACTGGTTTTTCTAAATCTTTAAATGGCGTCATCCGCCATTTATGACATAACCTTTATGACACTATCAATAATTTTATCTTGTGTCGCTCTGTCCATATCGGGATACATGGGCAAACTAACCACATGATCGGCTGCTTTTTGTGAATGAGGCCATGTGCCTTTTGGAGCCAAATTCTCTTTGTACCAAGGCTGATCGGGCATAATGCGAGGGTAATGAACCACAGTTGGAACGCCTAGCTCTTGCATTTTCTTTTGGAAGTCAGCGCGGTTAGGGACCATTAGGGTGTATTGAGCCCAAACGCAATCGCGATCTGACGGTACAAATGGAGTAGAAAACCCAGCTACTTTGATTTGAGACAGTTTTGAGTTGAAATAATTAGCAATTTTTTGTCTTTGCTCAACTTCCCAGTCATATCGATCCATTTTTGACAGAAGAACTGCACATTGAATTGAATCTAAACGACCGTTTATGCCTAAACGAGTATGATAATAACGAGATTCTGAACCGTGCTCACGGATTTCTTTCATCGCTTTGTACAAATTATCGTCATTTGTGAAAACCGCGCCGCCATCTCCATAGCAACCAAGTGGTTTAGCTGGGTAGAAGCTAGTGCCGGACGCGATAGATAAAGCACCAGACTTCTTGCCTTTATATTTAGCGCCGTAACTTTGAGCTAAGTCTTCGATCACATACAAATTGTGCTTTTTAGCAATGGCATTAATTTCGTCCATGTCGGCAACTTGGCCATACAATGATACCGGCATGATCGCTTTTGTTTTTGGTGTGATTAGGGCTTCGATTTTTGTTGTATCGATATTGAAAGTTTTTGGGTCGATATCGCAGAATATCGGTTTAGCGCCGGCTAAA
>NCGL01000081.1 GCA_002256935.1 Bdellovibrio sp. 28-41-41 | reverse complement strand
AAACAATAAATTGCTCATGCTAAATCCTGAGCGGTAAGCACGCTCAATTTTTCAAACACAGTTTCGAATTTTTTTCTATCATCTAGGAATGTCACTTCGCCTGTCTCGGTTTTGATTATAAATAGAGTGTTCCACTTTTGAGCTTCCGCAATCCATTTGGTGAGTTGTTTAATACGTTTTTCGATATCAGGGAAATTTTTAAAATATTCTGGAAAATCGATAAAACAGATACGTGAACTTTCTGTTTCAAATGTTTTCACAAAAAGTTTATTTTTACGAGCATAGACTTTCCAGTCGATACGTTTGTAATTTTCAAATTGATTGTACTCTTTGTGCCCCAAAAAATTATCCGATTTTGAATCCAGTTGTGCCGATGTTAAATCTAGCTTTTTACTGAGCTCATCTTCGCTGCTGTACGGAGGCTCTTGGCTGCCAGATTAAAAGGAAACTTTGAAGATAGATTTATTTTAGGATAGTCGTATTGACCCCGAAGGCTTTTTGATAAATTTATTTCGACCGTCTTGAATGAGCCAGGCGGAATTTCAGGTATGATTGTTTTTATTTTAAACTCAGAAAATTCAATTTGAATAAATCGAGCAAAGTATTTGGAGTGATTGTTTTGCAGAGTAATTTTAATTGAACCAGTTTCGTCTTGAAAAAAATTACGAATAAATAGCTCTGATATCTCGACCGATTTGATATTGTTGTTTGTCAAATGCATCGCAATAAAAAGGATGCTGGCGTAAAAGAAGGCTATCAGATAAATCAATTGATTAGCGTAGGTGTAGGCCAGCGCGATGAGCACTAGAATGCCACTGCCAAAATAGAAGCCAAATCGACTCGGAATAATATACGGCCGTTTTTGCTTTTTAGATTTTGCCGGCGGTGTCCACCTAGACGGGAACTTTGGTGCCTTGAAGTATTTCTTCAGCCAACTTCTTTCCAACTTTGACTCCTTCGGATAGACCAAGGCGATGACCCATCACCGCTACGAAAACTTTTTGAACATCTTCCGGGATTACATGATCACGATCATGAATATATGCATAGGATTTAGCCGCTTTCGAAAGCGATAGTCCACTTCGTGTTGAAAGAGGCGGGTAGCTTTGATTTTTTCGAGTGAAATTAAGTAATTCGTATATGTACTCAGCAATAAGCGGAGAAATAAAAACCTTACGAGCGTTATCTTGATGCATAATGATTTCGGCTTTAGAAACTAAAGTTTTTAAACTCTTCAATGCTAAACGCGCATCCGAACCTTGAAAAATTTTAAGCTCAGAATTTTTATTCGCGTAGTTTAGTTCAAACGCCATCAGGAAACGGTCGAGCTGGCTTTCAGGTAAACTAAACGTACCAACCTGCTGTTTGGGGTTTTGAGTGGCAATGAGGATAAATGGTTTCGGCAGGGAATAGGTATGTTTATCTTGTGACACTTCAAACTCTTCCATGGCTTGCAACAAAGCGCTTTGTGTTCTAGGATTGGCCCGATTTAATTCGTCGGCTAATACAAGATGTGAAAATAGTGGGCCTTCGAAAAATTTAAATTCCTTTTTCTCGGGGTCATAAATGGAGTTTCCGATGATATCAGAAGGCAATAAATCATTGGTAAATTGAATACGTGAGAATTTGAAATCTAGTAATTTTGCCAGAGCCTGAACCAAAGTTGTTTTGCCAACCCCGGGAACATCTTCTATTAACAGATGTCCTTCGCTCAGGATACAGGTCAGGGCTAATAATGTTTCTTCGTCTTTATCTAAAATGACTTCGCTAGCGGATTTTACAACGTTTTGGAAAATGGATTTCATCCACTTAATTAGACATTAAAACTACTACCACATCCACAGTTTTTTGTAGCGTTTGGATTATTAAAAACAAAGCCTTTACCGTTCAATCCACCCGAGTAGTCTAAAGTCATACCAATGATATAAAGGTAGCTGCTCGTATCGACTACGACCTTAGTATTGAATTGCTCAAATACTTTATCGCCAGTTTTCACTTCAGAATCAAAATCCATTTTATAAGATAAGCCCGAACATCCACCTTTCTTAACTTGAACGCGTAAGAAATGAGATACGTCGCGACTTTCTTCAGACTTTAAATTTTCAATTCTTTTTGCAGCAGACTCGGAAATTTGAATCATAATCAATGGCTCCAGTGAGTGTCAGAATACCAAATCTAGTCCAGGCTTTCAATGGCTAAGTC
Source organism: Bdellovibrio sp. 28-41-41 (assembly GCA_002256935.1). Taxonomy (GTDB): domain Bacteria; phylum Bdellovibrionota; class Bdellovibrionia; order Bdellovibrionales; family Bdellovibrionaceae; genus UBA2316. The sequence continues at coordinate 19,525 of NCGL01000081.1, read as the reverse complement.
GGCAGAGCTGACATAAATCAGTGGTATAGAACGATGACCTTTAACTGGCACCTATTGGTTTTAAAGTTTTAAAGCGCTCTAAAGTCGTCGTAATATCCTCAGTCGTTGTGTAACGACCGACACTGAGGCGAAGAGTGCGCGATGCTTGTTCCGGAGTTAAACCAATTCCTTTAAGGACATGGCTGGCAGAAATTTTTCCGGTACTGCAGGCAGAACCTGTCGATACACCAACACCAGGAATGCGTAATGATAAATCGCCGCCCAAACGTTCTGGAAATGTAATCGATAAGTTGATCGGACTACGCTGTTTGATATCGGCAGGCCCATTTAACTGAATGTCCGGGAAGATTTGCTTTAAGCCGGCTAACAACTGTTCGAGTAATTGATGGTAATGTTTTGTTTCGTGATCAATGTTCGTTTGAATGATTTCACACGCTTTGCCAATACCGACGATGCCAGGAACATTCAAAGTACCTGAACGTTGGCCACTTTCTTGGCCGCCGCCTAGAAATAACGGATCGATATCAACAAAGGGATCTTTGCGCCGTTTGAATAGAACGCCCACGCCTTTGGGACCATAAATTTTGTGTCCGGAAAAGGATAGTAAATCCACGGGTAGATTTTTTAAGTCCATCGGGATTTTGCCTACGGCTTGTGTTCCGTCAGTATGAAAATAAATCTGGTGAGCGCGCGCTAAATTACCGATGGCCACAACATCGTTGATCGAGCCGACTTCATTGTTAACCCACATAATGGAAATCAATTTCGTGTTGGGTTTTATTTTTGATTTGATATCATCGACATTGACTAGACCTTGTTTGTTGACGTCTAAGAAATCAACTTCAACGCCCAGCTCTTGCAAATACTTTAAACTGTTTAAAATAGAATTATGTTCTATCACGCACGAGATAATATGAATTTTCTCGCCCGGCGATTTACGTTGTAAATGATGTACCAATCCGAACAGAGCCCAGTTATTGCTTTCCGTTGCGCCTGACGTAAAGGTAATTTCCTTGTTATCGCAGCCAATAAGGTTTGCGACCTGAGACCGCGCCGTATTGACGGCTTTGTCTGCGGCCCATCCCCAAGGATGACCTTGTGATGACGGATTGCCAAAATCATCTTTTAAGAATGAAATCATGGCATCAAGAACTTTTGGATCCACCGGAGTGGATGAATTATAATCTAAGTAAATCGAAGGACTAGTCATACTTGTTCATTATAGAGTCTTCCCGTAAAATTCATAGAGAAAAGGATCAAATGACACAACTTAGAATTACTCCATTGTATACAGGATCTAGACCTGCTGAAAGTTTTTTCAAATGGAAGAAATTTGATAGCGAGATTTTGGATAGTGAACAAAAGTCCTTCTTTAAACGCACGAATTTAGAGTTTCCCGATTTTTGGTCGTCGTTTTCCATCGATATCACGGCTAGTAAATATTTCCGCACCATAAACGGCAAGCAGGAATCGTCGCTCAAGCAGTTGGTAGAGCGTGTAACGAAAAAACTAAAATCAGAATCTGTAAAGCAAGGGTATCTGGACTCGCAAAATGCGCGGGTATTTGAAAATGAGTTAAAATACATTCTGTACAGTCAGCGAGCCGCGTTTAACAGTCCCGTTTGGTTTAACCTAGGTGTTTTTAAACAGCCGCAAACTTCCGCCTGTTTTATCCAAAGTGCCGGAGATTCGCTAGAAGAAATTTTCGATTTGCTAAAGAACGAGAGCCAAATTTTCAAATATGGTTCAGGTTCTGGCAGTAATTTTTCCAACTTGCGCAGCTATCATGAAAAATTAGATTCCGGAGGGTATTCTTCAGGATTACTGGCGTTTCTGAATGTCTTCGACACGGCCGCTGGCGCGATTAAATCAGGCGGTATCACTCGACGTGCAGCCAAAATGGTTATTGTGGATGTGGATCATCCCGAAATCGAAGATTTTATAAAATTGAAATCTCATGAAGAAGACAAGGCAGATGCATTGCTGAAGGCCGGATTTAAAGGCGATTTTGAAGGCGAAATTTTAGCATCGTTAAAGGGGCAGAACGCCAATAATTCTGTTCGGGTCACTGATCAGTTTATGAAAGCGGTTGAACAAAATAAAGGCTGGGCATTGCGTGCGCGAAAAAACAAAGCCGTGATCAAAACGGTTGAGGCCAAAGGGCTTTGGCAAAGCATCGCCAAGGCGGCTCATCGCTGTGCAGATCCTGGTTTACAATTTCACGATACGATTAATAAATGGAATCCGTGTGCAGAGTCAGATCAGATCTATGGATCAAACCCATGTTCAGAATTTATGTTCTTAGATGATACCAGCTGCAACTTGGCTTCGATAAATTTAATTCATTTTTTAGATGCCGATAATAATTTTTTGTTAGAAGAGTTTCAGCATACGATTAAAATTATTTTCTTAGCGCAAGAGTTGCTGATCGATTTTTCTAAATACCCAACGACTAAAATTGGCATTAATTCACATAACTTTCGCCCTCTAGGATTGGGGTTCACAAACTTGGGTTCATTCTTCTTAAAATTGGGTATTGCCTATGATAGTAACGAATCACGGGCGTGGGCCGCATTTATTACATCGCTAATGACTTCTGAAGCCTACATGAACAGCCATCAGTTTGCTAAAGTGCGAGGTCCATTTAAACATTATGTAAAAAACAAAAAGAGTTTTACTCGCGTGATGAAATTACACGCTAAAGAGAATGGCAAGATCGACTGGTCGTTGTTACCCCCAGACTTCAAGGCAATCTGCCAAGAGAATTGGAAGAGAGTGGTTACCGAGGCCACAGGTAAAGGTTTTCGAAACGCACAATCCACAGTGATTGCGCCAACAGGGACAATTAGTTTTTTCATGAATGCCGAGACCACTGGGATTGAACCCGAGTTTTCTTTTATCAAATACAAAAATCTTGTGACCGGAAAGAAAAACAGTGCTGGAGTCAAAATTAAATTTGTGAATCAGTATTTTGAACACGCACTAAAGACGCTTCAATACTCGCAGCAAGAAATTGAAGTTATTAAGACGAAACTTTTAGATACCGGCTATCTAGACGAGAAACTATTGAAGAGCGCGGCTCATAAAAAAGTGTTTCAAACGGCAGTAGGTAGTGATCCCATTTCGCCGTTGGCACATTTAAAGATGATGGCTGCGGTTCAATCGTTTGTTTCCGGTGCTATTTCAAAAACTATAAATTTACCTTCAACCAGCACAGTGGATGATGTCGCCGGTGCCTATCTAACAGCTTGGGAATTAGGTTTGAAATCAGTAGCCATATATCGAGATAAAAGTAAATTAGCGCAGCCGCTGGAGGCTCTGGAAGGGCCGAAGTGCGGCGATTGCAATAGTCCCACAGAATTGCGAGGCGGATGCTTTGTGTGTTTAAATTGCGGAACAAGTATCGCGTGCGGTTAGTTACTAGTTCTCTACATAACGAATGAACTGAGCGTTGTTTGTGAAAAACATATCGACCAGTTCAGTTGAGGAATAGCCTAAAAGTGAATTTTTCTTTTTGGGCGGGCTTTCTTGAAGTTCTTTAATTTTTGCTTTGGTTAGTTCCCACGAATCTGGCTCAGTCGGAAGATACTTACCCAGTTCGTCAGCAGCACCATGAAATAGATCGCTATTGGCCAATTGGTAAGCGTCATGAATCACCTTAAGTGTATTAAAGTATTCAACAAGGAGAGTTCTTAAAAGTGGTCCTGATAGTTTGTAATCAGTTTCTTTTAACTTGGCATGGATTTCTGGATAGTTTGATTTCACAGCTGAATAGGGCGTTGCTACTGTCGTTTTAATTGTTAAGGTAGGCGACAAAGCCACGTCTTGAATATCTAAGCCAGAGCAAACGAAGCCGCTCAAATTTTTATAGTTTTCGTTTCTATCTTTTTGAGTCAACCAAACAAATTGAATCTGTGACTGGAGATTACATTTAACTTTGCAGAAGTAATATGACTCATCGTCGCTATTAGATAGTTCGGATATGTGTCCGGCACCAATTTCTTCAATTGCCTTTTTATTTCCATTCGCGCTTTTAAGGTCTTTTAGATAAATTTTAGAATCCACGATGGTGTGGCATTCGCCTTCAGCAAGGGTAGGTTCCATCAAACGCTTGGTATCTAGAACTTGCGCCTGCGAATAGAATGAAAGAAGAATAGATGAAATTAAAATAAGGCTCAAAGTAGGTTTCATAAGGTCTGTTGTATCGTAAAACTAGCTTAGCCGTAATGTCTTAGTTCCGACAGGTGGAATTTACAAAAGGAACCTCTTGGGGCCGAGTTTTATGCCTTGATGATCTTAATAAACTCAGCAATCACCTGGATTTCATCATCAGCAGCCCCCATCAATATTATGGGAGAAAATTTTGGATTCTCTGATACGAGGTGAATGATCGACATATCGTCGTCCTCAGATTGTCTAGATGGTGTTTGTCTTACATACTTTTTAATGACAAAGGATTCTCCTGTTTCAGAGTTTTTTAATCCTCGTGCTTGAATTAAAAAGATATGACCTTGCCTGCTGCCCCCGGTGTACCTTCGAAATAGGCAAAGATCGCCATCATTAATTTTGGGTTGCATCGATTCCCCGCGGACGAAAGCGGCAAAATAATCAACGTTATCTGTTTTGAGCGATGCGTCTACCCAACCGATGGGCACCACCTCATTAAATAGTTCTGAGTTACCGAATTGTCCCGCAGCCACTTTTAACGGATAAAGGGGGACATGTCGGGAGGGGCGTGCGGCTCCATCCTCATAAGGGACAATGCGTGCGTCTTTATAGATAGAATGTTCGGGGTTATCTTTTAGAAAAGCAAAAAGATCTAACAATGAACATCCAAGGACCTCTGCGTAGCGGAGGAGAACTAACACCTGTGAGTCGCTCAGACCGCGCTCTAGACGATCGATAGTTCCCGGAGATAATTTGTCACTTTCCTTGGCCAGTCGGTCAATAGACAGACCTTTTTGCTTACGAAGTTGGCGACAATGTTGACCTAAAGATTTTAGAAATAAGTCATTCTTATACCGAGTCGTTTTTGTTTTTCCCATGGCTTAGCGTATGCTATTTTTGATTGATCTTATACCTTATAAGGTATAAAAGTAATATCTTATAAGGGATAAGGTTCGGAGTGAGAGTTCGGCGTTTTCCGTGATCTTGGAAATCTGTCTGGAATGTTGGAACTGGTCTCAACAGTAAAGTGAGGAAGTAAGATGATTGGTTTAATTATGGAAATTGAACTGAAAATTAAAGATGTTTTGAAAGACTTGATGAAAAAACGAGGAGAGACATTGCTCTCTCTTTCTCAGCATACGGGTGTTCCCAAATCAACTATTGCTGATTGGATGACGAATCGAACTCCCAACCCTATTCAGGCGGTGAAGATCGCGAAATATTTCGGAGTCAGTTTACATTTTCTACTTTTTGGATGTGAGGATACTCAAGATGCGGAAAATAAAATATCTTTCGATGGAATTCTCGATGGGCGATTTGAAATTGATATTCGAAGGGTTAAAAAAAATGAATAAGGGGGAATTATGACAACCAAGATTTTATTGGTGGATGACGATCCGGGCATGATAGAATTAATTGCCGAGCATATTGAAAACTGTTTTACTGGCATCGAGTTGGTAACGACTACCTCTGGCTACAACGCCATCAAAATTCTTCAAAATAGCCGCAATTTTGAAATCATCATTTCAGACTATAATATGTCCGATGGTACCGGCACCGATGTGCTTAAATACATTGTGCAAACTAAGCATCCTATTTTCATTGTTCTTCATACATCAGATTTAAATCCTATTTTGCCGGAACAACTGGGCGATTTTTTTCTAGGAATTGTACCGAAAATGAATTTCGATGAGCTAAATAGGATTCTAGTGAAATTACTTATTCAATAAAGTGAGCATTTTGAAGTGATTATAGAATCAACCCTTTTAAGACCACGCTGGCGACAGTGAAATAAATTACAAGTCCCGTTACGTCCACAATCGTGGCAACCCCTGGCGCCGAAGCTGTTGCGGGATCCAGATCAAGTCGCTTAAGAACGAAGGGTAGCATGGAACCGCAAATGGTTCCCCAAAGCACAACACCCAAGATACTGATTGCGACAGTGAGAGCTACATAAAAGTAATGTGGACCATACTGGCTTTCTTTATTTGGCCACAACATGATACGAATAATACCAAGCGTGCCTAGGAATGTTCCGAGTGCTATACCACTTAGCAGCTCGCGGCTCAGAACGCGCCACCAGTCACGAGTTCGAACTTCACCCAGCGCCATCGCGCGAATAATTAGAGTCGAAGCTTGTGACCCTGAATTGCCACCACTGGAAATAATTAACGGAATAAATAATGCCAGGACTACGGCACGTTCAATTTCTGATTGGAAAAATCCCATGGCAGAGGCTGTGAACATCTCGCCGATGAAAAGGATTCCTAACCAACCCGCGCGTTTTCTGATGAGTTCGAATAACGAGACTTTCAAGTAAGGTGCATCGAGTGTTTCAACGGCACCTAGTTTTTGGATATCTTCAGTTGTTTCTTCTTGGATTGCAGAACTCACGTCATCGAACGTAACGATACCTTGCATTTGACCGTCGTCGTTAATAACGGGTAATGCCATCAAGTTTTGCTGTGAAAAGATACGACCAATTTGTTCTTGATCGAGATTGACCGGAATTTTAATAACGTCGGCTTTCATAATGTCGCGAACCAATTTTGTCGGATTCGCTGCGAACAATTCGCGGAAAGAAGCTACGCCTAGCAGAACTTGGTTGTTATCTAGAACGTAAGCATAGTAAATAGTTTCGACCTGAGTTTTAGCTTGAATGCGTAAATAACTAATAGCTTCGTCCACAGTCATTTCGGGGCGCAAACGCGCGTAACGGGAACTCATCAAGCCCCCGGCGTTATCTTCGGCATAAGCTAGTAGTGCCGTGACTTCACGTCGAGTTTGAGGATCTAATAAACTTAGAATTTCTTCGCGACTGTCGATTCCTAATTCTTGAATAATGTCAGCTACGTCATCGGGCGCTAATAAGCGAACCCATGAACGTTTTTCCAGCGCTGCAAATTCAGAGATAAGTTCGGCTTGGTCATGTACGGTAAGGCTTAAAAATAAATCTTCAGCTTCTGTGCGTGGCAGAGCTGCAAATTTTTGGCGACGTTCCCCAAAAGGAAGTGCAGTCCAAGATGTGGCTAGGTTGATAAGCTCATTCTCAGGCACTTCTTTCAGCATATGAATATTTTCTTCGCTATTTTCTGGCGAATCGCTGTTCTTATTAAGATCCTGATTTTGGTTATCTTCCATCGATTCTTCTTTCGGTATTTCATCGCGGCAGCTTGAGATTTTTTTAGATTTAATAACAGATAGTTTGGGGGGACTACAAGCATGAATTCAAGTCGGGCGTGCATCTTCGAACTTTTTAAATTCTTCGATGATCTCTAGAGCTGGACCTATTTTGCGAATCTCACCTTTATCGAGCCATACTATGCGATCACATTTTTCAAGTGTTGATAGACGATGAGCAATGATAATCACCGTGCGATCACTAAAAAACTCTTCAGTGGCACGAACCATCAGCTCTTCTGAGTGCGGATCAACCGAACTGGTCGCTTCATCCAAGATCACAATCGGGGCTTTTTGCAGAAGGGTGCGCGCTAAACATAATAATTGTTTCTCGCCCACAGATAGGTTTTTGCCACGTTCTTCAATTCGGGAGTTCAGCATGTAGGTTTCTTGAGTCGAAGCCGCGTAACCTACTTGCACTAAGGTCTGCATCAGGTCCACTTCACTGAGCTGCTTGAGCGGATCCAAGTTTTCACGCAAAGTTCCTTGAAACAAGACAGGATCTTGAGAAATGTAAGAATAGTTGAACCGATACGTAGTCAGATCAATATCGACAATAGGCTCTTTGCCATTGATAAGTATTCGACCCTTTTCATACGGATAGAGCAAGAACAGTGATTGGATTAAGCTCGTCTTACCAGAGCCCGTACGTCCAATGATGCCGATTTTTTCACCTCTGGGTCTTGGCCGTACTCTAATTCTTTGTTCAGATATTGCGATAATCGTTCGACACCGATGATGCCTTCTTCGAGCTGTGCTAACCACTCGAAGAACATTTGAATCGTATTTCCGGAGTATACGATAAGACCAAAGGACGCGCCAATGGCGCCTGCCGAAATTTTTCCATCTCTGATTAAATAATACGACATCACGCCCACTATCAATAACAGTAGACTGCTAAGTGTGTTCATTTGAAAGGAAAACTTCAGGATCTCAATGTTAGTTTTAAGCCGTTGATTCACATAGTATGTGTCCAGAAAATCAAATCGATCGCGAAATGATTTTGATCGGCCACTAATTTTGATAGTGGTTGCGCCTTGAGTGCTTTCGGCAAAGTGAGAAATAGACGGTGAACGACTTGCGGATAGAGCACGACGTTCATTGCGTAGCTTGTGAATGTTTTTTTTGTAAATGAAAAGATTTAAAAATATAATAAACACGAGCGGAATGGCAAAGTAGTAGCTCGACGCGACGATCAGAATCAAAATACAAATTAGATCGAAAATGATCGATAGAAATTCCGCAAGCGGCCCACCGAACAATCTGAAAACAGTTCCGTAGTCAGACGAAAAACGCGTGATAATTCGTCCCGCTGGATTTTCATCAAAGAAGCGAATGGGGAAACGAGAGGTTTTAAATGTAACCCAGTCATAAATAGAAGATACGGCGTAAGCGGAGTATCTTGAAAACAAGATACGAAAAAATAATGTGAACGCAAAACCAACGGCACACATGATCGAAAGTAGAATTATGTAGTCATCATGACCCCAATTGGCAAACAACACGTGCTGCGTGCACTGAGCCGGCGCTTTACAAAGTGAATCAACCCAGTAGCCGATAATATTAGCTTGGCCTAAAATTAAAATTCGCCCTGCTAATCCCAAAAACACAGCAAATATCAGAGGCGTACGATACGGACGATAGGCTTTGGATAACGTATCGTACACGGCACGTGAAAACTGTTTGTTCGATGATTCGGATTTTTCTTCGAACCTCACGTGACGTCTCCTTTCTCTTTTTCAATAAAATCTGGTGATGTCGCTTCCGCGAGTTGATTGCAGAACAATCGAAAGTCGGCATCTTTGTTGAGTAAATCAGAATACGAGCCTGAAATTTTGATGCTACCATTTTTCATAAAATGAATAACGTCGGCGGCGATCAATAAATTCAATCGGTGAGTCGTCATGATGACTGTTTTGTTTTTCCACACGCCATTCACCAGCTGACTAAAGATCAAGTGCTCCGTTTCTGAGTCAAGTGCGCTGAAAGAATCATCGAGTACTACAATATCACGATCATCAAACGCTGCACGGGCGATGTTGATCCGTTGTTTTTGTCCACCGGATAAATTCACGCCGCGTTCGCCGAATTCAGTTTCAAGGCCATTCTCCAAAACGGACATATCTTTCTTGAACTGAGCATGAAGAATAGCTTCTGTGACCTTATCATCGCGATCTTTCGGAGAATCGTATTCCAGAAATATATTGTCTCGCAATGTGGTTGAAACAATTAAACCTTCTTGAGGTACGTAACTAAATACGTTCCGGAAGTCGTTCGTGTCATCATTCATGTTGTTGGACAGTAAACTGCGATTGATGACATATCGATCCCATTCACAGTTCGTTTCGCCTAATAGCGATAGAAGTAGCATACTTTTACCACTGCCGACTTCGCCGACGATCATTGCATGTTGCCCTTTAACGATGTTCAGAGTGTCCACATTCAGAATCTCTTGATCTTGAATCGATAACTTTAAGTTTTTCACTTCCAATATATTTTTCGATGCTATCGGAATTAACTCGGCTTCGCGCAAATCGAATTTATTTTTCGCAGAAAGAAACGTTTCGATACGTGCGATACTTGTTGCCGCATCAAATGCGAAGGTAAAGAACCATGGCATTTGTCGAAACGGTCTGGTCAGGAATACACCTAGAATCCATAGGAGCGCGAAGATCTCGCCGGGGCTGAGTTCACGTTTATAGTACAGAACCAGCAACCCTAGTGTGACGATGTTCACGATAAACGTGAAGGATGACGAGATCGAGTTCATCATCTGACCGTTGGTCACCATTTTGATTCGGTTTCTAGTTTCGACTTCGCGTTTGTCGATTATTTTTTGCTCAATAATTTCAACCCAGCCTAGAATTCGAAGTGTACGGATATTTTGAACCCATTCGTTCACAAAGCCCAATCGTTCAGCCGCGAGGGTTTTAAATCGGTAGAAAAATTTTGATTGACGAAACGCCAACCCCGTATTCAACGCCGTTATGCCGAAAACTACAACCAATGTAAAAGAGATAGGTGTATCGAAAAAATTTACGAGTACGAACGGTGTAATCAAAAGTGGAAAGAATGTCGAGGACCCAGACGGTAGCGTTTGATCTAGGTAAACAGTGGCGCCTGACACATCGGTTGCATAAAGAGACACAATTTCTCCCAGCGGGCGTTTGGTCATGGTGTCGAGTTTTAGCGAAAGCATTTTGTCATAGATTTTCTCGCCAATTTTTTTCTGCATGAACAAGGCTTCTTTAACCCCGATGTAATTGGTGAGTTGATTCAATAGCTGGCTCAACACCAGAAAAAACACAGCCAAGAATAAATAGGGAAGTGGACTGTTAAATCTCAAAAAACTGGGCAGATAACTATGGTCATAAATTAAGAAATCGATAAACCCTTTTTGGAAATACGGGGATAAAATTCCTAAAAATGCGGCCATCATGGATGTTCCTAGAATCATTAGTCGATAGGGAAGTCGATTCAGCAAAACATATTTGGTTAAGGAACTAAACTCGCGCATGTCGCCTCATCCAGCCAGTGAATGTATAGCGAGGTTTGTGGGCCTTAAGAACCTCATGGTGAAACAGATCACTTCGAAATAACACAAATGTGCCACTGCGCGGTTCGATCTGTTTTAATTTATTATCTAGGTTTTCTGGATCAAAGAGAACAAGTTCACCGCCGTCCCCAGGTTTCCAACTGGGATTTAAATAAAAAATAAATGTGAACAGGCGGTTGTTTACGCCACTCGCATTATCAATATGTTTTCCGTAACTGGCGCCAACAGGGTAAATAGAAAAGTGGGATTCAATTTCATCAGCAGGCATACGAAAGTGGTTTTTCAAAGCGGCACGTAAATCATCGAGCCAATGGCCAATGTCTTGAGTAAGGCCAGAAAAATCAGGCAACCAAAAAATTTTATCAGAACGAATTTTTACGTTTTTGTGCCCTTGTTTACCGATAGTCGAGTCGCGAAACTGGTTATCCGCATTCATTTTTTCGACATAGGCTTTCCAGTACAAAACACTGTCCGTGTCGAGAAATGCATCACTCGTGTAGAATCCTGACTCCTCAATCTGTACCATAATTTCTTTCAGCCTATCGTTTGATAACTTGTGGCAGAAATGTGGCCAATTTAGAGCGAGGGACATGATAAATATCTTTCACTTAGGAGGTTGAAGGACTATAATAGCAATAAAAATGGATAGAAGAAAGTTTTTAAAAAATAGTTTGAAATCAGCAACCACTCTAACTCTGCCGCTAGGTCTGCTTAGCGTGACTGGTTGCGCCGCACTTGATCGCTATTTTGAAATAGAAAAATCTGATTACGCTAAGGAAGTTCTTATCTTTGGCGGTGGGGTATCTGGTTTAAGCGCAGCCTATTTTCTAAAAAAGAACGGCATTCCTTATCGCGTATTTGAAGGCTCAGGTCGTATGGGCGGACGGGTGCTATCACAGCGTTTTCCAGCTCCGGTGAGGAGTATTGACCTAGGTGCTCGCTATGTTGATTCAATGGATCAATACGCTATCGAGCTAATAAAAGAAATGAACGTTGATTTAGAAGAAGCTCCGATACAAAAAAATGCTTATTTTTTCTGTATGAACAAAGACGTCATGTCGTATAAATCCATTTTGGCTAACTATTCACCCACGATAAAGGCCTGGAACAAGGAATTGGCGCGTATACGAAAATTAACTGATCAACTGACGAATGAGCCATATAATGAAGAGATCATGGGGCAATTGACCTCGTATGACAAGATTTCGTTTTCTGATATCGTCAATGATTCAAAGTTAGATTTTAAGGGTCGATCTATTTTTAAAAGCTGGGCTGAGATGCATTTTCAAAAAAAGGCGACAGAGATTTCGTTTCTAGAATGGCTATACCATTTTGAAAAGCTAATTCTATCAAGCAAGAGAATGTATTTACCTAATGGTATGGCTCAATTCGTAGATATTTTAAGTCAACGAGTCAGCGGTGTGATTCCTAACTACAGTATGCAACAAGATTCGAAATTGGTTGAGATCAGCCGCCAGCAAGAGCGCTGGGTTTGTCATATCCAAACAAAAGACGGCTTGAAAAAACTAAGTTCACCGTTTGTGATTTTGGCCCTTCCATTTAATCAGATTAAAGACATCAAAGGTATCGATCAAGTATTCACCAACAAAGATTTTAAAAACGCAATTCAGCAGGCGCAATTCAAATCGAACTATCGATTGTTTTACAAAACCACCCAAAAATCATCAAAAGAAAATGGCGAGTACAATTTTTTCGAAACTCATCGATTTAAAGTAACTAAAGAAGATTATGTTTATACGCTTGATTTAGATGCACCTGTGGAAGCCAATGAGGTTAATGTTATGAAATCGCAGATGTCTGCCGTTTTTGGTTTGAAAGATTTTGACGAAATTAATTCTTATTCTTGGACTGAGCATCCCAAAGTGAACGGCAGTGAATTAAAATTAAATGGGAACGCGTTGCTGTCGATCAAAAAAGCCTACCTGGAAAACTGGGATCGTATGACGTTGCAATTAGTTGGCGACTATCTCATTTCGCCAGGTGGCGCCAATTTGAATGATTGTATTAGAACGGCTCGCAGAGCATCAAAGATCCTAATGACACAGGTTCTTGAAAAAGAATGGACTTAGGTTTCACTCGTCTTAGTGCGCAGCCCGTATGGCCCCTGAAGATTTTAATTTTTTGTATTCATCTTTTAATTGTTTCATTTCATATTCAAGGATCCGAATTTTATATTCGGCTTGATCTAGTTTAGTATTTAAGGTCAATAAATCTCGTCGGTTCATATCAGGAAGATTTGGCATCTTTTGTTTCACTTCAGCGCCTGCACTAGTGGGATGATATTCCATCGTCGGATCTAGTTTTTTCATTTCATTGTACAAGCTTTGTCGACTGGTGATAAGAGAGTTTGTATTTGCCAAAACCTCGGAATTGACGTTGTCAGCTTTCATCGCTGCACTTATTTCAAACGCTTTTTTAGCGTTTTGGACAAGTTCATGCGACTCTTCGTATGAAGGGGGGAATTTCTTTTGTATCAGACTCATAGCGATCACTGATAAAACCATGGCGACACCTACGGATTTGAGGATGCCTAAAAGCAAATCTGTCATGAATTTCATTCGGTCCTCATCTAAACTCGACCATAATGGCGAATATATGCGGTTTTGGGTTTGTAAAAATGTAAACTATTCAGGTGAAAATGAAAAGTACTTTGATCTGTCATTGTTAAACTATACAACACTGAAATGAATATCAAAAAAGAAATTTTAAGCCATGTACTGCCTTCGCCCCATCAGGAAGATTCTGAATTTAGCTCTGAAGAAAAAGTAGAAAAAATAAAAGATCACTTCACTGAAATTATGAAAATACTCGGCCTTGATCTTACCGACGATAGTTTGAAAGATACCCCAAAACGAGTCGCTAAGATGTATGTGAATGAAATTTTTAAAGGTCTGAATACGGCGAATTTTCCAAAGATCACAACGATTGAAAATAAAATGCAATATGACCAAATGATCGCCGTAAAAAATATCGATTTGTTTTCGTATTGCGAACATCATTTTCAGACGATTCAAGGAAATGCGACTATCGCCTATATTCCGAGTAAAAAAGTGATCGGCTTGTCAAAAATCAACCGTATTGTTGATTTTTTCTCACGTCGTCCACAAGTACAAGAGCGTTTGACTAAGCAAATTGCCGACTGTCTGGAGTACGTATTAGAGACTCCGAACGTAGCCGTTTTTATCAATGCGAAACATTTCTGCGTAATTGCTCGCGGAATTGAGGATGCGAATTCTACAACCATTACTACAGACCTGCGCGGTGATTTTAAAACACGTGCGGAAACTCGAAAAGAGTTTCTTCAGAACTGTCATTAGTGGACCCTTTTGGGGTTGTCGTCACTAAAGGCAAAAAAAAAGCTACGCATTTCTGCGTAGCTTTTGAGCTCTTCCTGAGGGAAGAAAACAATACTAGTGTTTTGCTTCTTCAGCTTTAGCTTTAGCTTTTTTGCTTTTTTTAGCTTTCTTTTCAGCTTTCTTTTCAGCGTGTTCTGCAGGCATTCCGTGGGCAGCATCTTTAGGAGCTTCCATTTTTTGTTCAGCAGGAGCTGTAGTCGCTGGAGCTGTAGCAGTTCCTTCGTTAGCAAAAGCAACAGTAGCCATAACAGATACTAAACCGATTAGTAATGATTTCATAAGATCTCCTTATATATAAAGTCCTTAATTAGACTCTTTGTTGATGAAGTTAGATTACGACATCTCAATAAAGATCATATTAAATCCAAATTAATTATTTTTAATCTTGAATCTAAACTCAGCACCTTTGAGGTCTAGGTTGTTGAATTCTATAGTAGATTTATGAAGATCGCTTATTTTTTTGACAATCGCTAGGCCCAATCCATAACCCGACATTTGACTCATTTCCGGAGCGCGACTGAATCTCTCGAACAGTATCGGCGCCATTGTGTGTGAAATGCCAGGGCCTTCGTCTGCGACTTTAACAATCGAATAGTCATCTTCCCATATCAAGTCGATACGAACCTGACTATTCGGTGGAGAGTATTTTATCGCGTTCTCAATCAAGTTGTAAAATAAATGTCGTAGTAAATCGGGATCGCCAACGACTTTGGGGCTGGCATGATCATTATCGACAATGTTGAAAACGATTTTTTGCTGATGAAGCTGGGCACGTTTTTGCAAATTAGAAACTACTTTTAAAATAATTTCCTCTATATGAATGCTTGCGAACAGCTTAACATGCAAACCAGCGTCTAGTCGTGCTAACAAAAGCATGTCCTTAATAATATCAATTAAATGATTCACTTCAGTTTCTTGGCCAACTAAAAACTCTTTGGAATCGCTATCGAGTTGTGGGTGGTTAAGTCGCGATTCCAGAGAGGATTTCAAAATTGTCAGAGGAGACAAAAGTTGATGAGACGCATCTGCGACAAATCGCTCCTGACTCTGAAACGATTTTTCAATGCGATCGAGCATTTGATTCATTGTTAGAGCTAACTGACGAAACTCATCGCGAACAGGGCTGACGGGGACACGTTCTGATAATACATTGGCCTTAATACCATGTGTTTTGGTGATGATTTCCCGCACGGGAATCAATGCTCGTCCTGCTAAAAAATACCCCAGCAGCATAGAAATTAAAATCGCTAGTGGAATGCCGAATTGAATCACTTGGAGTCGGTTATCAATTTGTGTTTCAAGTAGAGTTCGGGGCGCCAATACTTGAAGGAAATGTTGTGGGTTCTGGTTTTCAATCGGAAACGTAATCAATCGATACGAGTCGGCTTCCGACTCGGGTAGCTTGCCAATATCATAAATAGTTTTAAACGTTACGTCTGTTCCGGATTTAATTTTATCGAGCTGGTCCTCAAAGGGCGGTTGATAATTACCTAAATTTCCAAATTGGCTTAGAATCTTACCAGCGCGGTTGCGCAGTAAAATGCGAGTCGTACCCAATGAAAACGGCAGAATTTTTTGCTGGTCTAATTCAATGCTACCCACATTGATCGGGCCGTGACTGATTTGGCTCTCTATCGATTCGCTGATGTCGATGCAGTAATTGTAAAGGGCATCATCAAAATCACGTTTAAGAGCATCAATGGAATAATCAAAAACAAGTAAATTGAAAGAGATCGTGGTGATTCCAAAAATTAGTGCAAAAATAAGCGTCAGACGGACGCGGAAATTCATAAAAATAAAGATTCGGCGGAAAAGGTTATTTAACCGACCGATAAGATATTTCAATTGGCAGACTCGCTAGGGTCATCACTTTTTAAAACGTAACCAACACCAATGACCGTATGAATTAATTTGGTTTCAAATGGTGCATCGAGTTTCTTTCTGAGCATGTTCACATATACATCGATAACATTGCTTTCAGAATCAAAGTGAACGTCCCAAACATGTTCGGCGATCGATGTCCGGCCCAATGGACGATTTGGATTTCGCATGAAATATTCAAGCAAAGAAAATTCTTTTAACGTAAGAGCAATTTCTTTTTGCGAACGGTGTACTTTACGCAAAACTAAATCCATTTCTAAATCCGCAAAGTTTAATTTTGTATTAAGAACCTGCGTAGACGAGTTTTGACGCCGTAGCAACGCGCGAACGCGCGCCAGTAACTCTTCAAATGAATACGGCTTTGTCATATAGTCATCAGCGCCTGAATCTAGGCCCAAGATTTTATCTTTTGTGCTGGAAAGAGCCGTTAGCATAAGGATTGGGGCGTTTAAGCCATCACGGCGTAAATGACGGGCAGTATCGATGCCACTTTGATCAGGCAAACCAACATCTAGAATCACTAAGTCATATTCAGATGAACTGCAGTAGGATTCAGCGGATAAGCCAGATTCAGCCACGTCAACAGAGTAACCGGATTCCGTGAGGCCCTTTTTTAAAAATTGGGCCATTTTTGCTTGGTCTTCAACAACTAGGATTCGCATTATTTTTTGAGGATATCATCCAAAACAGAATCCATGTCACTTTTTTTCTTCTCGACGGCTTTGATTTCTACTATCTCAACGCTAGTGATAGCATCGTCGGTGACTTTGACAGTGACGTTTTGGTTTTTATTTTTTTGGCTCTTAATCAGTTTTTCCTTGAAGGCACCCAGGCTTGGACCCTCTTTCAAAATGTAGGGGCCTTTGTTTTTTCCATCAAAGAAAACCTCAATGGTATCAGTTTCTCGAATTAAATTAACGTGGCCAGTGAATGATGTGACGGCGTCTTCTTTCTCGTAGATGTCGGCGCTCATAGCTTTGGCTTTTTTAGGCATGCCTTCTTCGGCGCCGCCGTCTTTTGGAGTATCCTGTGCATTCACAGCATTCAGGGAAAAGAACGAAACGATAAAAATGAGTGTAGTCATAGGTCGTCTCAAAATGACACTTGATGCGAGCATAATTCCCCCTAAACCAGTACTCTTGAGTGTATAACAATACCTTTGGTATAAAAAGTAATATTTGAAGACAACCGAAAGATACTATAGGATATAGGTAATTAAAACTTAAGACGTTTTAGAGGTTGTTATGAATTTAGGATGGACAGAAATTCTTTTAATTGGTGGTATTGCGTTGTTAATGTTTGGTCCGTCACGACTTCCTGGTTTGGGAAAGTCATTAGGCGAGGCCATCCGTGGATTTAAAAAAGGTCTTAGCGAAGACGAAATCCAAGCTAATGCGCGACCTGTAAATGATCAAATTCCATTTGATGGCAAAAACCCATCAAATCCTACGGAAAACAAATCAAATACCTCGACACAGAATGAAAAAACCCATAGTTAGTAGGGGATGGTTAAACTAACACAGACAGTTCAAAAGGGTGGCTGTGCCGCAAAGGTAGCTGCTACTGAATTACGTTCAATTTTAAATCAAGTACAATTTCCAAATGCCCATGCCGAGCTTTTAGTTGATGGTCGGCATTTCGATGATGCTGCTATCTACAAAGTTAACGACGAACTATCATTAGTTCAAACGTTAGACTTTTTTACTCCCATTTTAGATGATCCATTTATGTTTGGCCAAGTGGCTGCGGCCAATGCCTTAAGTGACGTGTACGCCATGGGTGGATTGCCAAAAACAGCGATGGTTATTTTAGCCTACCCAATAGCTACATTTGAAAAAAATTGGGTCGTGGCTTTACTTCAAGGCGTTGCCGATAAAGTTAAAGAAGCGCAGGCCAACATTGTTGGTGGCCACACTATTGATGACGATACGTTAAAGCTGGGTCTATCAGTGACCGGTTATTGTGACACTCGGAAATATTGGACCAATCAAAACTGCAAAGACGGCGATGTACTGATTCTGACTAAATGTTTAGGTACAGGAACACACACGGCCGCGCTTAAACGTCAGTTCGTGAACGAGAGTGAAATCATGGATGTCGTTAATTCTATGCGACAGCTAAACTCTGTTCCGTCGATGCTGAATTCGAAATTATATTCAGCCGTTCATGCGGCTACGGATATCACTGGTTTTGGTTTTGCTGGTCATTCCTTTAATATGGCTAAGGCGTCTGATAAGTTATTTGATATTAAATTTTCGAAGTTACCATTGTTTGAAGGAACGTTAGAGTCTTTAGATCGTGGCTACCTAACGAAGGCGCATAGAACAAATCGCGACTACATCAAGGACTCGGCCAATCTTTCAGCGCTACAAGAGCTTGAAATTTTAGCCTTATGTGATCCGCAGACAAGTGGTGGGTTGCTGTTGTCGGTTGACCCTATTCATGCCGACGAGGTTTTAAAGGAAGTTAAAACTCAATTTCCTCATTCTTGCATTATTGGAGATGTAAAATCCAAAGACGGCAAAGAATTTTTGAGATTTTCCTAAATGTCTATTTCCGATGGTTTTGTTGAAGAGAGCGAGATCTTAGAGCTGGTTCGACTAGGCCACAGATGGATCGACGTTCGCGCACCCATTGGGCAATTCATTTGGGTCATAAATTAGTCTCAGGCGAAAACAAAGAACAGAAAATCGAAGCTTGGGTGACTGAGTTTAAAAAACAAACTCCGAATATTTCCTTATTTTGCTTTCGTGGTGGGTTGCGTTCGCAAATTTCGCAGCAGTGGATGCAGGATCGTGGTGTATCGATTCGACGCGTGCGTGGCGGCTACAAACTCATGCGAAATTTGATGATTCAGCATATGAAACACAGAGTTGTACATTCGCCAGTGCGTTTAATTTCTGGACCGACTGGAAGTTGGAAAACACATTTTTTACAATGGATGTCGGAAAATAACCACCTATCTTTGGATTTAGAGAAACTAGCAGGACATCGAGGATCAGCCTTTGGCAAACAGGGTGAGCAGCCGGCCCAGATAGATTTTGAACACGCGATAGTAAAAAGCATTCTGGATCGGGATAGTGAATACGGCAGTAAACCTCTCTACATCGAAGACGAAAGCCGTTTAATTGGCCGTTGTGTTCTGCCAGATTTCTTTTTCGAGAAAATGCGTTCGGCTCCGATTCTGTGGATCGATGAACCCTTTGAACAACGGGTAGAGAATATCTTTTTTGATTATATTGAAACGACTGAAATCGTCCTAAGCCACGAACCGCAGCGAATTCAAGCTGTTTATGACAGGTATAAAAATTCTCTGACCGAAATAAAAAAACGATTAGGCCTCGAGAAATATTTTGAAATCATG
>NCGL01000080.1 GCA_002256935.1 Bdellovibrio sp. 28-41-41 | reverse complement strand
CGAAGCGCGATTGAAGCGGGATCTGTTTGGGTTGAAAAAGATTTATTTTCTGGCAACCCTGATTTTAAAAAATTGATCAATGAACCATACCCTCAATTAACCGCTGACGAGAAAGCCTTTATGGAAGGCCCCGTTGAGCGTCTGTGTGCGGCTGTTGATGACTGGAAATTGTGGGAAACTCGCCAGCTTCCGGAAGCGGCATGGGATATTATTAAAAAAGAAAAATTCTTAGGAATGATCATTCCTAAAGAATACGGCGGTCTTGGATTCTCGGCGATGGCGAACAGCGAAGTTGTTCACAAGTTATCTAGCCGATCATTACCAATGTCGATCATGGTCATGGTACCTAATTCTTTGGGTCCTGCGGAACTTTTAGTTCACTACGGAACAGAAGAACAAAAGAAACGTTATTTGCCAAAATTAGCTTCGGGTGAAGAAATCCCTTGCTTCGGTTTAACAGAACCGACGGCAGGTTCTGATGCTGCATCTATCACTTCAAACGGTGTTCTGTTTAAAGGTGATGATGGCAAATTATATATTCGTTTAAATTGGAACAAACGTTGGATCACACTCGCTGCGATTTCAACAGTAATTGGTCTAGCGTTCCGTCTTCGCGATCCAGATAATTTAATGGGTAAAGGTGAAGACTTAGGTATTACGGCGGCTCTTGTGCCTGCAAAAACTCCGGGTGTAACTATTGGTCGTCGCCATGATCCTCTCGGTGTTCCTTTCCATAACTGCCCAACGCAAGGTAAAGATGTAATCGTATCTGTGGATCAAGTAGTTGGTAGCACAGAAGGTTTCGGTCGCGGATGGCAAATGGTGACTGAGTGTCTAGCTGCTGGTCGTGGTATTTCCCTTCCCGCGCAAGCTGTGGGCGGTGCAAAACTACTTATGCGAGTAGTAAGTGCCCATGCTTCGATTCGTAAACAGTTCGGCGTACCGATTGGACAATTTGAAGGTGTTGAAGAGCCACTGGCTCGCCTAGGTGGCTACACGTATTTAATGGAAGCCATGCGCCGTTATACATTAGGAGCCATTGATAAAGGTTTAAAACCATCAGTAATCACGGCGATTGCAAAGTACTACCAAACAGAAACGTCTCGTAAATTAATCAATGATGGTATGGACGTTATGGGTGGCGCGGCCATTTCTCGTGGGCCAAAAAACTTGATAGCTCATTTATACATTGGAACGCCGATTGGTATTACAGTGGAAGGTGCTAACATTTTAACTCGTACTTTAATTATCTTTGGACAAGGTGCCCTTCGTGCACATCCCTATGCATTTGATGAAGTGACAACGATCGCTAACAAAGACGTTAAAGGTTTTGATAAAGCGTTCTTTGGTCACGTTGGTCATATCGTTAAAAACTTATTCCGTTCGGTACTTTTAAGCGTTACGCGTGGCGCACTTGCCAGTTCTCCCGTGAGCGGAGCAACGGCACGTTACTATCGTAAACTATCATGGGCTTCGGCTTCATTTGCGATTACCACAGATATCGCTATGGGTGCGCTTGGTGGAAGCCTAAAGTTTAAAGAGAAACTAACGGGTCGTTTCGCAGATATCCTTTCATGGATGTACATCGGAACAGCGGTTCTTCGTAGATATGAAGCTGAGGGTCGTCGTGAAGAAGATCTTCCATTCGTTCACTTTGCTTTGAACCACGCTCTGTATGAAATCCAAAAAGGTTTCAGCAATCTGTTTGCAAATCTTGAGGTTCCTGGATTGACTTGGTTCTTCCGCGGTCCACTCAAAATGTGGTCAAGTATGAATGTATTTGCTGAAGAAGCGAATGATCGTCACACGCACAAGATCGCAACTGCTATCTTGAACAATCAAGAGCTTCGTAAACGTCATTCGGAAGGAATTTACGTTCCATCGAATACAGACGAACAATTCGGTAAATTGGAATACGTGTTTGAAGTTGTAAAACGGGCTGAAGCAACTGATAAAAAAGTTCGTAAAGCGGTTAAAGAAAAACAAATTCCTAAATTGAAAGGTGCTGCCGCAGCTAAAGCGGCTCAAGAAAAGGGAATTATCACTCAAGACGAATTCAACGAGCTGGCAAAAGCCGATCAATTACGCTGGGAAGCGATTCAGGTCGATGATTTCACTGAAGACGAATACGTTAATCGAAAAGGTTTCGGCGCTGAACACACTAAGCACCAAGCTGAACTAGATAAATTAAGAACTTCTTAGAATAGTTTCTTAAGTAGATGAATTTAAAAAGGCAGACCCTTAAAAAGTCTGCCTTTTTTATTTTTTAACAATCCATAATATTTTTAAAAAAGACTTTTGCTTTGTGAAAGCGCGCCGCCTGGAGTCGTCTTAGGCAATAGGAAATGCAGAATGAAATAACCAACAATCACTGCGCCAAATGAAATAACAAGTAACAGAAGGGCAATTAAGCGAGCTAGGCCCACTTCTAAATCACCTCGTTGCGATAATCGCAAACAGACCCCTAATACCATCTTTTCATTCGCTTTTTCCAAACGATCTGTACGAGGAAGTGCAATAATCAATGCGATGTAGGCCAGCAATCCCGTACCGAAAATACAAACTGTCATTAGCCAAGCTGCGCGGACTATCCACGGGTCCAGCTTTAATTCGCGAGCCAATTGAAGGCAGATGCCACCAATAATTCCATCTTCAGCGCGTACCCATTTTAAATTTGTAGTTGTTGTTGGCGTCATAATTATTTCCCGAAGTTAGCGTTGTTGCAGTCGGATTGGCCTACATAAGATTTTGAGCTGTCTGGCATGTAAAGGTAGCCACCAACGCATGCGTAACCATTTGCGATTTTAGCGCTATTACAATCAGATGTTCCAACGTAATCTTTGCTGCCATCCGGTTTAGATAAATAACCACTTACGCAGGCATAGCCACCACCTAGATTGCTGGTTTCGCAATCGCGAGTCCCAACATACGTTTTGTCACCATCTGGATTGTAAAGGTAGCCACTCACGCAGGCGAATGTGCCTTTAATGATTGCGGTATTGCAGTCGGAAGTTCCGACATACACTTTGCTGCTGTCTGGTTTGTAAAGATAGCCACCAACGCACGCGTAGCCCGCCTGAGCATTAGCTAGAGCCGCGTTTAATAAAAAGGCAGAGATCAATAAAAGTGATTTCATAAATTCCCCCGGGAATGATTTTTTTTACACCAGAAATGTCATATTGCGATTCATATGCCAGGTCAAGGTTGTCTCGTTTGGCATTTTTTGCCTGTTGAAAAACTGAAAGGTGTTATGGTGAATTTAATTAGGTACATATCAATTTTACTTATAGAAAACCATGAAAATATGCCCTGTCGACTTGTTAATCACATGGCCTAGGTCAGTTGATATGCTACATTCGGACGGTTATGTCGAAGGTAGCTCTTTTCCTCCTTATTCTAATCCCCCAGTTTTTCGTGCAGATGAGTCGCGCCGAGGCGGTTTTAGATCCAACGTTGCCTCGGATTCTGCAAGGTAAAACGTTGAGTCCCGAGGAAACAATTAAGTACGGCAGTTACCTATTTAAAATTTCTAATTGCCGTGATTGCCACATGGAAAAAGGCGGCGCTTTTTTAGCCGGTGGTTATAAGATTGATTCACCTTTTGGCACATTTTACGGTCCTAATATTACTCCCGATAAAGATACTGGTATAGGTCGCTGGACTGACGATGATTTTATTCGTGCACTTCGACGTGGAGTTGCACCCAATGGGCGAAACTATTACCCATCATTTCCGTATTCATCGTATTCAAAAATGTCGGATACCGATATCCTGGCGATCAAAGCGTATATTTTTTCTCGACCTGCGGTAAAAAAAGAATCTAAAAAACACGAATTGAAATTTCCTTTCAATATTCGCGAATTTATCAGTGCTTGGAAACAAGCGAATTTTCGTATGGTCGGATCGTACTCTGAAGATAATTTTATTAAAGCACGTGGTCCGTATCAAGCCATCCCGACACGTGACTGGGAATGGAATCGCGGTGCCTACCTTGTAGAAGGTCCTTTGCATTGTGCCCAATGCCATACACCTCGTGATCAGATCGGAAATTTTAAGTGGACCAAATGGATGAGTGGTTCGCGGCTTGGCGCGGGCGAAAAAGCCGCGTCGAATATTACCCCTAGTCAAAAATTTGGTTTAGGAAAATGGACAGCGCAAGACTGGGAAACCTTTTTGTTGGAAGCGACCAGTAAAAATGGAACCGAGGTCACGGGAAAAATGGAAGGCGTCATTGATCAAGGAACGTCCCGTTTAACCCCGGCGGACTTACGCGCTGTAATTAAATACTTGATGAGTTTAAAACCCGTTGAGTCTTCGGAAACAAAAAAAGGCTCTAAAAAAGAGGATACATTATGAAGACGATAACTTTGGGATGGGCCATAGCGCTCTCTTTTTTATTTGTCGGTTGCAGTCAGTTTAGCGAGCCGCAGGGTCTGGGTAATACAGCAAATCAGAATACAAATCAGAAGCTGGGACCAGTGACAAAGATAGATCCAACATTTGAATCTATCAAAGCTAATATTTTAGAAAAAAAATGTATCGCCTGCCATAATCCAGAGGGCGACAAAGAGGCAAAAGATATCCCACTATCGACTGAAACTGACGTAGTTCGGGGCACTTCGGATTCGGGAGACTTGATTGTTGCTGGAGATCCAAATAACAGCGTTCTGTATCAATCCGTAGCTTCGTATGCCGCGATTCGCAAGAAAGTTAAAGCGATGCCACCATCAACATCTAAACACGCACCATTGACCGGTGATGAAGTGATGGCGATTGCGGCATGGATTACGAGCCTGGCGCCAGGATCAAGCGGTGGTGATTCGCCTGTTGAGCTTAGTTCTGTGTCGCCGATTGCGGGCGGGCAGTGTCCAACAGTGCCTGTGACAACGGAGCCATTGATTCAAGAGCCCAGTGTCATCGATTACGCATTTATTAAGTCTCAGATCCTAGATAAAAAATGCACCAGCTGTCACAAAGCAGATGGGAAGGCGGACGAGTTAGTATTCGGTAGTCGTGATGAAATGGTAAGCTTAAAAAATGAATTCAGCCAAGCCATGATCGTTGTGGGTCATCCAGAAACAAGTTTGCTTTATTTGTCGCTGCTGAAAGACAAGGCGTCTAGACGTGACACCCGCTGGATGCCGCCACGAAAAGAATTAAATGAAGGCACTTCGAAAGATATTACGAGCCAAGAAACTTCGTTAGTAAAAAAATGGATCGAGCAGGGTGCACGTTAATAATTAATCGTAGATTTTGAGGCGTTTTGATGTTCAGATAACATCATGGTTTCAAAAAGTTTAATTTTTATAGGGTGCTTGATTTTAAGTGGCTGTTTCTGGAATTCTGAAAAAGACATCGCTGTCGACGCTGTAAAAGAAAAATTCGAAACCGAGCTTTTAAATGAAGCGCGGCCAACACTAGAAGACAAGCCCATCTTTCATAAACGATTTGTAAGTATCATCAGTGGACAGACCGAAGTGAAGGTAGAGAGCGCCTCTGAAATCAATGGTATTGCCACTATCGTCATTAATTTAAAAACTATTTCTGATTTCGGTCGCTACAATTTAAAAGAAGTCTTTGCTAAGCAAAATGAAGACAGGGACACCAATTTTAATGGCACCGAAGCTTTGAGTATGATTTTAAAAATGGTTAAGAAAGAATCCGAAAAATATGCGCTTCGAAAAAGACTCTGCTGTCACGTCAGTCAATCAGGTTAAATAGTTTTTTGTGATCTTTTTTAAAACAATTTAGCTAATATTTATCTCGAGTTTACCAATGAGAGTTTACCAATGAGAGTTTACCAATGAGAAAAGGAGTGATGAAAATCGCTCCTCTTTTTTTTGCGAGGCGGTTGTATAAGGCCTCTGGGTGGGGTTAAATAACTCGCCGAAGATAACATCCCACCCCTGTCGGCCGTAGTGTTGGGATATTAGACAATAGAAATTACATAGCTAGTTGTGTCCGTTGGCGGTTTTACAGGGTAAACTTTAAAACTTGTGCTTAGTTTCAATAATTCGTATAAACCGAACACCAAAAAAAGACATAAGGATTAGCTAAATGGACGAACACTTCGAAGTTGGTACTGGGCAATTGCACTGCGATGAATGTAAAAAAGAATACAGCATAGAAGAGATACTGGCACTGTGTGATCTAAAGGTGACCTTCCCCAATAAATGGGCCTCGTTCACGTGCTCGGCCTGCGAAGAAGAAAACGACGTAGAAATTACTGAAAACGAGATTAATGTTGGAATCATCGCTGGCACGCCGCCAGCTTTCGAGGTTTTGGAAACGGCACCATTAGGCCCGATTAAAATTCAAACGATCGATGAAAAAGAACGGCAAGGTCTGCTAGTTACTCTGCCAGAAGAGCGCGTTTTATTTGTTCGCACGTCGAGCATTCTAGTCAAAGCCACTTTAGTTTCTGTGAACGCCAAAGAAATCATTTTCGACTTCGGGTTTGTACGTAAAGTCGTAGGCCGTGTTTCTATTAGGCGTTCTGATCGAGTCATTCGATTAATCTCAGAGGGCGGGGACCCCGAGGAGCTTAGCTTTTTCTATCCCATGGTGGGCCATGCGCTCATTCAGCAATGTGCTACCCTGACCGCAGATACTAAAGAATTTAAATTCATGATGAGCACGTAGAGGCCCAGGCGAGTCAGCTTGAGACAGTTATGCTCAAGGTATAAATTCCGATACGGTAGGGATGAAGCCAAAGACGCTGCAAAAGTCGTTATTGATCAGTACCGTAATAATTTTCAGTTTGATCGTTGGCGCTATTTTCTTTTATAGGGATCGTATTCAAGAAAAAGCGAGGCAGCAGGTAGTGAGCACTCTGTTGGACGGCTTTAGCAATGAATCCGCACAGACTCGCTTCCTCAGCTACGCAACTACAGTCGCGCCATTAAAGCGGATAGAGCTAGCAAAAATAAATCAAATCGAAGTCTTTGAGCGCACTTCGCAGGTAAAATTGTTTTGGGATCATTTTAACCTGCCCGAGGTCGTCGTTCGCGCGACGATCCCCGTTGAATACCGATATTATGTCGATCTAGATAGCCAATGGCTTATTGAAATGAAAGATAATTTCGTAAGTGTGCTCGCACCACGGTTGCGCTCAGGAACTCCGTCACCGGATATTTCAAATCTAAAGTTTGAAGTGCAAAAAGGCAGTCTGTTCCGCAATGAGGGAAAAGTCGCTGAGGCATTGCAGAAAGATTTATCGCAGATGCTGGTTGTGCGTGCAGAGCAGAGCACGACAAAAGTGAGAGATACTGCACGCGAACGAATCGCTTCGCTCGTAAGGCAGTGGTTAACTTCAGAATCCAAAGAAAGCGCCGGTATTTTCATTCATTTTGCTGATGAAACCAAAGTGCTAAATGGGGATGGAGCAAAACATTAAACAGATAAGAAAGAGAATAAAATGGTGGCCCCGGGGAGAATCGAACTCCCAGACTAGCCGCCCGCCATCCTTGCGGAAACTGGATTTTGAGTCCAGCGCGTCCACCAGTCTTTCTTCTTATTAGTGCAAGGCCAGCTCATCAAAATGAAAGGAAACAATATGAAGAAATCCTACGTAAAATCACTTAAAGAGTATGATTCTAATGTTGAATTGGATTCCAAAAAAATATTGGCAGCTATGAAGTGCTTCAAAGACTCAAAGAAAAACCAACCAGTGTGGCTTTGGACTAGACGACCATTCAAGAGCTCAAAGCCATCGCTGAGAAGCAGGGGATTCCATATCAGGTCTTAATTCGTGTTTTTATTTTAGACGGTCTTGAAAGGCTGAAGAAGGCTTCTTAGTGTAGTAAAGGTTCCGGCGACTGAGCTGCTGTCCAATAGGCATTCCAGACAAATACTTTTTCAGAGGTGTATTGTGGGCTCAAATAAACGACATGCCATTTTCCTTTTTTTAAACCAAGAACCATCCAAAAACTCTACTTTATTGACTATAAAAACCCCAGATTTCCATTTGTCATATCCTGATGCTAGGATTTCAACTTCGTCCGGCGTAAGGTTTCCAAACAACAGATCTATTTCGAAATTTAAATTAAATACTCTTTCAAAATCATTCATGAAACTTGGCCATTGCAAATTACGGAGTGTATTAATGATATCAAAAAATTAACGTTGAGGTAATGTGTTTCCGATACTTGATTTGGTTTCGCGTATGACGGATCGATATGCAATCAGTTTATGGAAAGAACTTGCTGGACTTTCGACATTGGAAAGAATGAGCGGAAAACCATTCAAGAAGGCAGGATAGAATGCATGACGGTCCGGTAAAAACTGTATACTCGGACGATGCTTTCCGTCACTAGGTGATTGCTTTCTCACTAAAAATTAACATGAAAAATGTTCCGAGTAACCAAGGTTTTGGATCAGAAAATATTCACTCAAGTGATTTTTTCAAGGAAGTTAAAACGTCCTTCCATTGCATTTGTGACTGTGGGTAGGTAAAAAAAGTTTGTTACTAGAACGGTCTATCGAATTAATTAGCCAAGTCTAACGTTGCCCGACGTTTGGCAAAAAACAAATAGGAGCTTTTTAGCTCCTCAAAGATCAACGCGTCATTAAGAAATATAAATTCTCTTATTCTCCCTATGTGTTTAGCCTAGTTTTGTTAAATAATAAAGCAAAGGAGGAACTCTGAAGGTAAATCTTCGTCAGTTAGTTTTTGCTGGATATTTTGTAGTCGCAACTTGGGGGCTTGTTTCGGTTGTTTCATTTTCGCGTTTGTCATCACTTCATGCTGATGTGACAAAAAAGATGTCAGACTCAATCGCAAGTATAGATGCGGCTCAAGCAATTGAAACTAATTTGGCTACACACCGAAGACAGAGTCTACTTAAAGACATTCATTCAGATGAAGAGCGAAAACAGCGGCTTCAAGATTCAGAGCGAAACCTTGGTGTAAAAATTAAGCAAATAATGCAGTTGTCGGATTCGTCTGATGAATATCAATTGGCGAAAACAGTTGAGAAAGACGTAGATGGTTATTTGGACAATTATAAATCGTTGAGACAAAAAGGAGTACGGCGCGAGAATCTATACGAAGATGTTTCCGAGCGCTATTTTCTAGCATCTGATTCAATTAAGACATTAATTGACGCAAATGTTGTGCAAGCACATCAAATGGAGTCTCAAGCTCAAGAATATTCGGCATTTGGTCGAACTCTTGTTTTTGCTGTTGGTGGCTTATTGATTTTCTCGCTTTTAATTTTAATGTTAGGTTTCCGTTTCTTAGTTTATTCTCCAATCAGAAGGCTCCATAAAGAAATTCGAGCATTTGACTATTCATCGCCTTCACTTGAAATCGGTGGGGCAAAAGAGATTCAAGCTATCCACGGAACATTCAAAGACCTTGCTTCTCGTCTAATTAGACAAAGAGATCAACAGTTGGTGTTTCTTTCTGCAGTAGCGCATGATTTGAGAAATCCCATCGGTGCTATTCAGATGTCGATAGAGCTATTAAATGATAGTTCAAACTCAAATCAGCAGGAACGTGTCCAGATGTTGCAGATCATTAGTAGACAAGTGGCCCAACTAAATGGGCTCATTGAAGATTTATTGGATACGACTCGAATAGAGTCCGGTCATTTTGAATTAAAGAAAACCCCTCAAGATCTGATATCGCTTTTGAGCGAAGCCGTACAGTTATTCAGTTCGTACTCAAAAAATCACAAAATTGTTTTGAATGCGAAAGACAAATCCATTTTTTCAGAATTTGACCACTCAAGAATGAGTCAAGTTATCAATAACTTGTTGAGCAATGCGATTAAGTATTCGCCCAAAGGTGGTGTTATTCGCGTGGACGTGCGCAATGATAAAGTGAACGCATATATATCTATAACTGATTCTGGGATTGGTATATCGCCCGAGGACTTACCTCATATTTTCGAACCATTTCGCAGAACTAAAACAACTCAGCAATCTATTCCAGGGGTGGGGCTAGGTTTGTCTACAGCCCTTAAAATTATTAAAGCGCATGGGGGCGACTTGCAAGTGGATAGCTCCCTCGAAATGGGATCAACTTTTGAAATTCGTCTTCCAGGAAATTTTAATTGCGAAGGAAGAAAATCGAGCGAAGTATTCAATGACATTTCGTCCTAAGCACCTAAAGATCAGGTGAATCAATTTTTAAAACCTGCCCAACAACAATTTGATTCTTTCTCAGTTGGTTGCTTACTTTTAACTTCGTAATGGATGTTTTGAATTTCTTTGCGATTAACGTCAAATTTTCGCCCCGCTTTACTTTGTACCTTACAAAGTTTGATGGCGAATACGCCCTGGACTGAGTTCTTAGTCGGGTTCCGGACAGTATCCGATTGGATTTGAGATTATTTATTCGTTTAAGATGTCCAATCGATAGTTTATATTTACGGGCAATTGTCAGTAATGACTCTCCTGGTTTCACCCGATGGACTTCTACAGACGTCTTTGCAATCCCAGTCGAAGCCGTAGATCTTTGAATCTTCGTATAGTTTCTAAACAGCTCTGATTGTTGAGCCTTTAAGGTTGATGCAGACAGAGCAGGAACCCAAATTTCATATCTAGCGACGCTGGAGGGGGTTTGTGAAAAGTTGAGATGGGGATTAACCTTCTTTAGAGAATCTAAGGTTAATCCTGAAAGTTTTGAAATCTGATTCAACTGCAAAGATCCCGGTACTTCCACAGCTTCTAATTTAGGATAAGATACCCCATTGTTGGTTTCAGAAAAACCATATTTTTTTGGATCTTGTCCGATCAAAACGACTGCCAGGAATTTTGGAATGTACTCAGCCGTTTCCTTCGGCAGACTTTTTGATTGGATCAAATCCCAGAAATTTCGCTTTCTTCCTTTGAACACCGCACGTAGAATACGAATTTCACCGGCATTATAGGCCGCCATCGCTAAATGCCATGATCCAAAGACATTGTAAAGGTCTCTTAGATACTTTGCTGCAGCTTCGGTTGCTCGGATTGGGTCTCTTCTCTCATCCACATAACGATCAATTCGAAGCCCGTAGCGTCTTGCTGTTCCGGGGATGAATTGCCAGACACCCACGGCGCTTGCATGGGAATGAGCATTGGTTCTAAACCCACTTTCAATCATAGCTAAGTAATAGAGTTCCGCTGGTAAATCATTTTCTTCCAGTACGTTTTCGACAACGTCTCTATAAAGCTGCCCGCGATTTAGAAATCGTTGAAAACGCTCTCTGTCTCTCTCGGTAAAATAAGCGATCCAACGTTGGACATGCTCATTGAGCTCAACAGGAATTCTGATTTTCTTCTCTGAGATAATGGAAGGAGGTATTTCCGTAATGTCATGATTCGTCGCCTCTGAGATTGACTCCGTGACTACATCGACCGAATCGTCAGTAGTTACATCATTTTCTGCAAATACGGCCGATTTGAGTTCTTTAAATTCGGTTGGGATTTCAGAAGAAAGCTTTTGGAGCGAAGCTACATTTTGTCGAGTTTTAATTGTGCTGCAGCCGGTAGCTAAACCTAAAAATAGAGCCAGACTTAAAAATGCCTTGGAGGTTGTATGCGGGTTAATAGTTGTATTCATAATATTTTGCTTCTCCAAAATGTTTATCATTGCGCATTCGCTACTTTTTAAAAGGAAGTTTGCATTCCATGAACTCAAAATCCTTTTCGCAAGAAATGGCATCATGATGAAACCACCACCAGCTTCTATCAGAGTGCCAATTGTGCCAACGAAGAAGCCGAAACATATTAAAATTGTTCCGATCATGTGGTATCTTCTTTTGGAAACTTTACGGTTATTGTGGTACCTGTTACCTGGCTTCTAATTTCAACTTTCCAATCGTAAAGCTTCCCGACAGTTAACACCCAAGCCAGACCCAAACCATTTCCAGTTTTTTGGTCACCTTCGTGAGATCCTACGTTAAAAGGTTCTCCGAGGCGTTCGGTTACTTCTTTTGGGAGACCTGGGCCAGAATCACTAACGGTTAGAGTTTGATCAGAAAGAATCAGATCTACATTTTGAGAATCGGAAGAGAACTTGAGTGCATTCGTAACCAGATTCATAAGAAGTTGATCGAGGTGTGCTGGATTCGCAAAAACTGTAAAATCGGATTCTAAATAGAGTTGAATTCTTTGGGAGCTAATTTTATCTAGCCTAGCAGCAACATTTTTTACCACAGATTTTATTCGAAGAGCGTGCAAATCTTTTTGAATTTGTGAGTTTTCCAGTTCAGCCCAATTAAGAAATTGACTTATAATGTTGGTCATTTGTTCAATTTCTTTTAGGATGTCTTGTGAATAAGTACTTGGCAAAATGTTTGCTTTTGTTTTGGAATCTGTTTCCGCTTGAATGATAGCCAAAGGAGTTTTTAATTCGTGTGCCATTTGCAAAGTCCATGACCTTGTTAATTTGTAGTTTAGATTAATACGATCAATAAGTTTCTGAACAGTCTCGAGTAATCCCGAAAATTCATCTGATTTTGCCCAGAACCCATGGGTATATCTAAGC
This sequence comes from Bdellovibrio sp. 28-41-41, assembly GCA_002256935.1. Taxonomy (GTDB): domain Bacteria; phylum Bdellovibrionota; class Bdellovibrionia; order Bdellovibrionales; family Bdellovibrionaceae; genus UBA2316. Next base: position 4,196 of record NCGL01000080.1, on the reverse strand, counting down.
AATCTCTTGGGTAGTGGGCGTACATCGCGCATATTTACCAAGTTCGAAGTCGCATCCCTTAAGTGGGAAATCAATAGTCTTAGAGGAGAAAGCAGCACAAGGGTCAGGATAACTGATGCAAGAAAGAGGGCGATGACTATCCCAGAGACGTAATTTACAACACGACTGTCAATTATTTCCCAATTTAGAAAGTTTCGGTCCAACACAAGTCCGACTTGTAAAACGCGCGAGTTTTTTCCTTGAAGCTGGATATTTCGAACTCGAATATACTCAGTCTCGGTTTCTAAGGCGACCCATTCGGGGGTAACTGGAATTTCCACTTTTAGTAGACCAACATTGAAGCTTTGATATACGATTGCCGACTTTGTGTCTCTTAGGATAAAGACTTTCCCAATTCTGGTGCCTTTAAGAACTTTTGATATGACGTCCTCCACGGCTCCTGTTTTTTGTACTGCGATTTTAAATTCATTTGATTGCAAGAGGAGATTTGAGCTTTCGGTAATTTGCGCGTCGATCAGTTTCAGACGCTGACTTTTAAAGAACTTGACATGAACAAGATTGATTCCGATTGCGGACAAAATTAGCGTTGTCAAAATGATGAAAAAGAATCTATTCCTCAATCCAGTATCCTGCGTTTCTTGAGTTTTTAATATGGACGGTCGCTCCGGCGTCAATCAAGCGACGTCGTAGTTTATTGACCATTGTCTCGACAGCATTGCTTTCGACTTCGGCGCTCATTTCCCAAACCTTTTCGTAGAGAAAAACTTTACCATATATTTTTCCTGGGTTGCTGATCAGAGTTCTCAGCAGCACAAATTCTTTGTTAGGAAGTGGGACCTCCAGCGTTCCAACTTTCATTGTACGATCATGAGAATTTAAGACTATATTTCCAAACGTTAAACTTGGCTCACTTCTGCGTAACAGTGCTCGTATTCGAGCAGCAAGTTCTTCGCTGCTAAAAGGTTTCGCCATATAATCGTCAGCGCCTTTGTCTAAGAGGGATGCTTTTTCGGATACAGAATTTATGGCTGATAAGATAATAATTTTTGTATCAGGCAAATCTGTTTTAATTTTTTCAATAAGATCAGCAGAATCGCGGCCATGAAGTAGTCGATCTAGAATTACAATCTCAAATCGTTTGGTTGGCACTACTAAGATGCTTTCTAGTTCTCGATATGATTGGCAGGTAAAAGGAGAGTGACCTTCTTCTCGCATAATTTGCGCCAAATGTTCGAGTAATTTAAGCTCATCCTCTACAATAAGTATTCTGTACGGAGAAAGGTCTCCGATATTTGCTAAAGTGTTTTTATCCATTTTCATATTTTATGCATAAATTTCTCCCAGGGCACTAGTTCTGAAGATAACTTTAAAGTTATCTTCAGAAGACGCGTTGTGTGGTTGGGCCTAACTATATAAAATTGCTTAGGTAAAAGTATTGTCTCATCATTGAGCGTCGACTCGACCACCTATTGCGACGTCGCGGTCCTTGGTTCATGCTAAATGAGAAATCTGAAATGTTTAAATGTTCTAGTGGAACACGAAACTCTTTTTTGAGAACCAAACCTGTTGGGAGGCGTAAATTGACTTTAGAATTTGGAAAATCCCATCCTTTTACTCTTGGTGCAGAGCTTGAATTACAAATACTGAATCGTGAAACTTATGAGCTCAGTTCGTCGTCTCCGTTGATACTTGAAAATGTGGGGGGCAGTGAACTTATCAAGGCGGAAATTTATCAGAGTATGATTGAGATCATTACGGGAGTTTGTCAGAATGCACATCAAATCAAAGAAGACCTTGGAGTTGCTTTTTCCGAATTATTAACGGCATCCAAAAATCTGAACCTGTGTTTTGCCGGGGCCGGAACCCATCCATCGGCGATTTATCAGGATAGCTTGATTTTTCCATGCGACCGTTACCAGAAAGTTCTTAAGAACCACCAATGGATTGCAAAACGATTACTTATTTTTGGTCTCCATGTTCATGTAGGAATGCGAAATGGAGATCATGCGGTCCAGACAACAAACGCATTGCTTCATTACTTGCCACTGTTTCTTGCATTGTCGGCAAGTTCTCCTTTCTATAAAGGGGAAGATACAAATTTGGCCTCGTCTCGAATTACATTTTTTGAAGCGCTCCCGACTGGAGGGCATCCATATACATTCTACAATTGGTCTGAGTTTAATGAGATCTACTCGACGCTTTTGAAATCAGGATCGATTTTTTCGCCAAAAGATTTATGGTGGGATATTAGACCAAGTCCGATGTTGGGAACAATTGAAATCAGAATTTGTGATGCTCCAGGTACCTTATCTGAATGTGGCGCAATTGCGGCCCTAGTTCATCTGCTTTGTTTAAAGATTGATCAAGAAATTTCAAATGGTGAAAACCCAAAGCCACCTCCGGACTGGCTCTTGCGCGAAAACAAATGGAGAGTCGCCCGCAATGGAGTCCGGGCCGAGCTTATTGTGAATGAAAGTGGTTCAATTAAATCGCTTACTACTGTATTGAATGAAACCATAGAAAGTTTGGAAATTCACATCCAAAACAATAAGTATGAATCGCAAATGTCACTTTTGAAAAAAATCGCTTTGCATGGTTCTGGAGCTGATCGTCAGCGTAAATTATTTCGAAAAACAGAACAATTTAAGATGGTTTCTGAATCATTGGTCCAAGAATTAGAATCTGACCGTACAAACTGGAGTTTGCAACGGGAAAAAAAAACTAAACCAAACCTAAAAAAGAGAGGAAAAGAATGCGCTTAAAGATATTACTATTAGTGAGTGGAATTTTATTTGTGTGCAGTTGTTCAAACCCTTCTAAACCGCCTGCGGCTGTGGTTCCCCCAACTACTTCTGCAGCACCAGTGAAGGCAGAAGTGCCTGCCAGGGTGGAAGTCGCGAAGAGCGAAATGATTTGTAAGAGAGACGGCAAAAAACGGTCGCTCGAAGTCGAAAGTCTTAAGCCCAAAGGGTGCAAGCTTTGGTATGCGAGGTATGAGCTTAGAAATTCTATTGCGTCATCGGTAAAGGGAAATGACCACTGTGAACAAGTTCGTGAAAAGATCCGCACTAGACTTGTGGATGCGGGGTTTGAATGCATGACCGTTACGAACGGCGATGCTCAAAAAACGGCTGAGTCGGCGAAAAAATAGCGTGATTCGATGGTACAGCGTAATGTTCTTAGTTAGTTTCATATCGGGAACGAAACTTTTGAAATGGATGAGCCGACGTGAGGGAGTTGACTTTCAACTACTCGAAGGGCTTCTTTATTATGTCATTGCCGGGACAATTGTTGGCGCGCGGATAGGACATTGCCTCTTCTATGAACCCTCCTACTTTCTAGAAAATCCTATGGAAATATTCAAGGTTTGGCAGGGTGGGCTTGCAAGCCATGGTGGAGCAGTAGGGGTGCTCTCGGCCATCTGGCTTTTTTCTAAACGATATCCTCAGTTCTCTTTTATATGGATTTTAGATCGCGTAAGTATCCCGATAGGAATTGCAGCGGACTTATTCGAACTGGTAATTTATTTAATTCCGAGAAGAACCAAGAACCGAACCATAAAATGGTGGCCCCGGGGAGAATCGAACTCCCACATTCTTGCGAATACTGGATTTTGAGTCCAGCGCGTCTACCAATTCCCACGTGGTTAGCCTGTTAAGAAGTTTTAACGGATTCATCCTGGATCATTTTATTTAGGGGTTTTAGATTAATGAATGGCGATAGTTACAAGTGAAAACTGGAGATAGGTCGAAGACTATATTAAATAAATTAACTTTAGTAAGTTTGGTGGTCCAGGTTTGCGTAAACGTCTTAATATTTCATGTTCAAATGATATGATTTTTTTATGATATTTGGATCCAGTAAATTTTTCGTCACCATTATCAATGATTTTGGATCTCTGACCGTCTCAGCAGGTTACGAATCAGGAACCTATAGAACGGATGAGATGACCAAATTAATGATCAAGGCGCTGCCAGAGTTTGCCCTGAGTCTTGACGAGCTGGAACAAATCAATTTTAGTAATGCCACCGAAAAGTTGGCTGGGGCGGCTTGCGCTTTCTATAATAAGACGGAAAGCCAGCGTGGGGAGCCAGGCGAGTGACCTGCTCCCCTTAACACGAGCCAGAAAATGAGTTAGTCTGGCAAACGAAAGGGAGCATTTATGCCAAAAGGAAAAAGAATCGCAGCCGAAGAGA
>NCGL01000079.1 GCA_002256935.1 Bdellovibrio sp. 28-41-41 | reverse complement strand
TCCGCCTTCGAAGACTTTCCAGTATTTTGGGTCTTTGACGTGCTTGTAGAGTTCTTCGCCTTGGTCGATGCTGACTACGTTGTCTTGGTTACCGTGCATAACGTAGACGGGAATGGGTGAAATTAATCCGGGGTCGCCGGCCCATTGGTCGCTCATTAATAGCCATGCTAGTGGTTGGAAAATCCAGGTTAGCCAGCTTTTTGAAACTACGCTTTTTGCGATGCTTCGATACGATGCAAACGAGGCTTCGATGAAGACCGCCTTGTAGTTTTTCTTTTCATATAAGTTCAAACTTTTTTGCATGATTTGTCCGCCCAAACTTTGGCCGTAGACGAACAGTGGTAGCGTTGGATTAATGCCTTCGATTTTTTTCAAGGCTTCGACGCCCGATAGGGCCGTACTTTCTGGGGTTGGTGCGCCCGTTGATTTTCCATAGCCAGGGTAATCAAAAATCATCAAATCATAGTTGTGATCAACTAACCAGGACAGCATCGCAAAATGGGCGGATAAATTTTGAGCGTTGCCGTGGAAAAAAAGAATTTTTGCTTTGGGGTTTTTGGCGTGAAAGTACCAAGCGTTGATTTGATTTCCCACGGGATCGGGGAAGTTGAGCTCTTCGATGTCATACAGAAGATCCCGTTTTTGGTAGAATTCTTGTTGCGATGGGTAGTACAGCAATGACGAACAGCTGCTTAAAAAAAGAACAAAAGGTAGAAAAAGTAAAAATCGTGTGCGCACTTAAGAATCTTAGATTTAATTAAAATTGAAAGTCACCTTAAATTAGCTTTGATTTAGCTTGTCTTTGGCAGCTGCCAACGATTCAATGATATTTATCGTTTCAAACTATAGGAGGAAATGTGTTAAAAAAACTAGTTATATTAGTAGCTCTAGTATCGATCAAATCGATGGCTGCTAATTATGGTATGGCCGGTTGTGGATTGGGCGCTTTAGTATTCCAAGATCAACCTGGAAAAATTCAAATCTTGGCGGCTACAATCAACAATATCGTATCGCCGCAAACTTCAGCGATCACGTCTGGAACTTCAAACTGCTTTGAAGAGTCTCGTTCAGAAGTGAGCATTCGTTACATCGAAAGCAATAAAGTAGCGTTAAAAGAAGACGTTGCTCGTGGTGCTGGCGAAACTATCGATGGTTTAATGACACTTTGGAATTGCTCGGACAAATCTTCGGTAACTCAAGATTTGAAACGCAATTACAATTCTATCTTCAAATCAAATGAAACTCTTCAGATTATGAATGACCTTAAATCAAATTCTGAAATTCAAAAATCTTGCAACTCTTTAACATAATATTTTAGGATTAAGATATGAAATTACTTTTATTTTTATTAACAGCTGTTTCTGTATCATTCGCACAAGCTAAGAAACCAATGAAGCCATCTCCTAAAGCAGCGGCTCCAGCGGTAGCTCCGGCTCCTCGCGCGGCACCGATGGGCCATGCGGCTCATAAATCGGGCGCTTATTCACGTCCATACGGTATGGCGGGTTGTGGATTAGGTACATTAATTATGGATAAACGCAGTTCACAAGTTTTAGTAGCGACTACGAACGGAACCGGCGTTCAAACTATCGGTATCACTCTGGGCACATCGAATTGTGTTGATGAAGCGACGTCTCAAGTTGCTGACAAAATGGATAAATACATCCATATCAACAAAGTTCAATTAGCTGGCGACATTGCAAAAGGTAACGGCGAAACTATCGTTGCTTTGAGCGAAGTGATTGGTTGCCAATCTAGCCAAAACCTTGGTTCAGCTTTAAAAGCTAGCTACCGCGATGTATTTGCTAATGACTTCACAACAAACGAAGTTACTGACAGCATCATCACAGTGATCCAACAGGATTCTCAATTATCTCAAGAATGCTCTTTAGCTCAGATCTAATTCTGACCTAGCGAACATTTCTACTAAGTGGGTGGCATTGCTACCCACTTTTATCTTGCTTCATCCTCCGAAGCCTCTGTAAATTAGCTGCATCCATGAAAGTAGCTTTCTTTAGAACTCACATACTGTGTTTGGGATTTGTATTATTTAGCGCGCTGATTTCAGCGACTACCACGGCTGCTCCTGCCTTTGTGAAAAAGCCAGTAGAGGTTTCAGATTCATCTGTGGTGCAAAGTCTGATTGATGCGGCTGAGGCTGCCAAATTATCCGAAACGCGCACGTGGCGCAAACTGATGCATTTTGAGCTGAATGCATTCGGTATGCTGCGAAGTCAAGTTAAGGCGCCGGCATTTTTCTTTTCCGAAAATGGCGATCATAAATTAGATCAAGAGATGCAGGCGACATTGTGGTCTTTCTTTGGCCCAATCGAAGTTAAGGACGAGCACGCGATTTGTAAATTTCCGGCACGCTTGTCGTGGCTGCAATCAAAGTTGAAAGGCCATCCGGCGTGGGCATCGTTGCCTAAACCGACATGCTATTACTTTGACGTGTTCTTAAGAAATTTAAATGCAGAATCAATCTCGTTTGTTTTTTCGAGTTACTATGCAAACAATCCTGGCTCAGCTTTTGGTCACACATTTTTTCGCGTGAATAAAAAAATAAAAGAGGGTCGCAGCAAGCAAGAATTGCTGGATTACGGTATCAGCTATGCGGCAAACGTAACGACAAGTAATCCTCTAATTTATTTCATTAATGGATTGATGGGTGGCTTTACAGGAACCTACGCTAGTGTGCCGTACTATTATAAGGTGCGCGAATACAATGACTACGAATCGCGCGATTTGTGGTCTTATGAATTAAACTTGAACGACGCAGAATTGCAGCAGTTGCTGTATCACATTTGGGAAGTCGGGCCTCATTATTTTGATTATTATTTCTTCACTCAAAATTGTTCCTACCACATGTTGACCTTGATGGAGGCGGTTTCGGATCGTATCGAGTTGACTAACAAAGTTCCTCTTTACGTTATTCCTTCAGATTCTGTGAAAGCCTTGTTCGAAGTTCCTGGTTTTGTTCGTAAAGTAGAGTTTCGTCCGTCTCTGCGGCGCCATTTTGAAGACAAATGGAATCGATTCACAGATCAGGAAAAGAAAGATTTCTTATTTGTGGTGACTGGCTATACCGACGCGGCTTTGACCGGTATTAAATTTGATAATATTCAACGAAAGGCTTTGTTCCTTGATGGGTTAATCGACTACGTCGACATGAAAGATCCCGACGGCGTCGCTAAACACGAGGGAAGTTGGTATCACATGAAAGAAAAAGTTCTAATCAGCCGAGCGGAAGTCGCCGTGATTTCAGAACCAGTGGCGATCCTGGTGCCCGAGGACGAGCGACCAGATATTTCCCACCCATCATCGCGCGTGAGCTTGGGATTTGGTGAACGAAATGTAACGGGGGCCTCGAAGCAGTCATTGGGATTTTTGAATTTCCGTTTTGCGTTTCACGAGTTGTTAGATGATTCGCACGGCTTACCGGCGAGATCTCAATTAGAATTCGGAAATTTCAAATTCCAGTATTTTGAAAACGATTTAAATCTGGAAAGTTTCTCGTTCTTCAACATCATGCAATTAAACCCGCTCAGAACTCTAGACCCAAAACCCTCGTGGGGGATCGACGTTGGCGTTAAAAACATGCCATTGTGTGATGGAGGAAAATCCTGCCTAGGATCTGGCCTGCAAGTCTACGGAGGCTACGCAGCCGACTGGGGCCGCCACATGGTTTGGCTACTGCCATTCATCCATTACCGGTACGGAAACTCTTTCGCGATCACCAGAAATTACGCGGCAGTGGGATATCAAGTGGGCTACTTATTCGAAGCCTCACAGACTTATAAACTGCTGGCTAAATATTCGAAAGAAGTTCCCGATCGCTATCCAACGGTAGATACGGCATCGGTAACTGCAAGATATAACTTCAAATCCAATCAAGCCGCAGAATTCGAATGGTCAAATCCAAATCTAAATTCGCCCGTCGAATCTCAAACAACAAAATTTCTATTCCACTACTTCTTTTAACGCCCTGAATTGCAAAAAGTCAGCAGCTGCCTTTTAGGTTTTGCAGTTTGAAAGGACGTGCAGCGGGGCCCGGCGGATGTTGTTTTTTTTGTTGAATTTGTAGGCGAAGCTTTCGATTAGGTTTACGTTGAAGGTGTCTACTATGTGGTAGTCTTTCAGAGTTTCTTTTTCTTGGGACCAGATGAAATCAGTTACTATGATGGCAGCTTGGCAGTTGTTTGCGGGTTGGTCTTTTACCGCGGCTAGTGATAGATCGACGATGTTGTAACCTCGGTTTAAATAGATGAATTTCTCGGGTAGCCATTCGATAGTTTTTTCTAAATTGTAGACAGTCTTGATGCTGTTGTGTTTATCAATAAACAACGCTGCATTGATGATGTTTTTTTGAGACGGGAAGAAGCTCGCGTTGATCAAAATGAAAACGTTCAGCACGGCCATTGTAATCAGTTGCCATTTTTTCTTTGGCCACATCAATACGAGTCGTGCAAAGAACGGCGCCATCAACACGATCAGCAGTGGAATGATCGAAACCATGAAGCGTTCGAATTTTTGCGGGAAGTACGAATGCAATGCTACGAACAACGCGATAAATACCCACGCGTAGTTTAGTTTCTTAAATACCGGTCCTGCGATGCCTTTGCCGGTATTTCCAATATATAAAAATGGAAAGAACGATATTCCCAATAACAATGCGGGGTAGAACATGATCGAGCCATTACCGTATTCATGGCCGTGTTCCACATTATATGTCAGCACAGCAATCAACGAGTGGTGAAATCCACCGCGCAAGAATATATCTGGAATTCCGGCTAGTATAAAGCATGCCAAACCAACAACCGAGCTAACTGCAACACCTTTGAAATCTTTCGATAACAACAGTAGCAAAGGTACCGTCACCGCACCAATGCCGGCTTGCTGGCGCAATACAAACGCCATGCTGACCGTAATCGTTGAAAGAACCAAGTCCCACACTTGGCCATCATTCTTGTAGCGATAGAACAACGCCATCGACAACAAAATCCACGGCGCCGCTAAAGATTCAAACATAGGGCGAGTCAGTGTGAACGATGAAGCAAAGTAGAACGTAAACAACAGCAAGAAAACCTTCTGACACAAATCCTGCCACTGCTGGGAATTAACCCCGCCTTGTATTTTAAAGTCAGAGCCGAAATCCCATAACCGCACCGATTGAATAATTTGAAATGAAAACAAATAAATCAGCAAATTAATGATCGTGATAAATAAAATCGTAAATCGATATTGATCATACGGATGAAATACGCCCAGTTTCAAAGCGATCTGCGAGCCGAAATGCATCGGCATCACTTGCAGTGGCGATTTCACATCGGTTTGATCGACTAGATCGGTGTAGGTCGAGGTCTGCGCGGGTAAGTATTTAACCATCGCATTCCAGTATTCGTCCGTACCCATAAAGCCGTCATTTAAGAAAGCGACGAGTAAGAAGAAGCCAAGAAATATAACGGTCGGATTTAGTTTTTTAAAAATAGTACTCATTATTAAAGCTGTTCTTGTATCCAATCCCAATACGATGGGACGTAAGTGTAAAATATTTGTCCTTGTTCACACAGCTTTGATTCAGAAACACTTTCAATGTACGAAGCCACACCCATAATTTTATAGGCACCATTTTCCGCAACTAAAAGAGGTCCACCCGAATCGCCGCTGCAACCACCATGGGAATCCGCTTGATTTACGCTGACCAGACCCGATCGGTCGATTAAATTCACCGAGTCTTTGACCAGCAACAGTTGATCCCAAGCTTTAGTTACATAGCGAAGTTCTGGTAGAGAGTCATCATTTGTATGCGTGCGTCCGTACCCAATCATCACCAATTGACTAGCTGGATTGTTCATTTCCTGACGAATATCGACTGGAACCAATGGCAATGGTGAATATTCGGGTGGCAATAGGCCATCAAACTTCACAGTGGCAATATCGAAATCGGGCGAGGTGCTCGACGGCGAAGTTTTATGTTGGTATTTAGGATGAATATTTACATTGTAGGCCTCATACACCATTCGTTGGTTGAAACCGCTTGAGCAGAACAAATTTATCGAAGCAATAATCTGAGTCGAAATCGTATTTTTAGGAAAACAGTGAGCTGCTGTCAGCACGGTCTTGTGATCAACCAAAGTTCCCGTACATAAAGTCGATAAAACATCTGACGAGTAATCATCTTTTTGAAATCGAGATAATACCATCACCATGTGATTCCGAAGCGGATTGGTCTTGTCAGCGATGTAGCCGTTAACGATTCCGTCGGCGTAGCAGCCGCGGGTTTTATCAAACGGGTAAACCTTGCGAGGGGGTTCTATCGGTTCTGTCTTAGAAACCGATTCCTTCTTTTGGCAGCTTACGATTGCTAAGGCGGCCACTACCATCATTAGTACTTTGCGAGGACGATCCATATCCATCATATATTAAGGATAGGCAGTAGGGGATCAGGCTGTCAAAAGATTAGACAGCTGTCAGGCGTATAATTTTGAAACGCACCAGAAAACCCTTCTAGAGATGATTCAGAATGGCATGAAAGCCGCAATAACGATCTGTAAGGAGCTTTATATGAAACGTGCTTTTTTAGTGTCTATTGCTGTATTTTCTTTTGTAGTTGCATGCGGGAAAAAAGATAAAAAAATGGGACAGGCCGGAAAAACTGCGGGTCAAGCTCAAACAGATTGCTCTGGTAAAAAAGCGGAAACAGACGAATGTAAGAAAATCGCTGCCGAAGCTGCTGAGAAAGCTAAGATAAGCGCAAACATCGATAGCGGCGAAGATTTAGCCGCATCGGGTGCAGAGACCGCTAAAGATTCTATCGAAACAATTCCTAATGTCGATGATAGCGGTTTGAAAGAACAAGCCAAGATGAGCATCACGCTAAGTGATAAGACAGCATTGATCGCTAATTTACGAGTGAGTGCTGATACTGATGACATGATTGCTACGAAAGTAAAGTGTGCAGATATCAATGATCCAAACGACATGAAAGAAGTCGTGGAAACTAATCCAGATGATTTAAAAGACATTGATGCGCATATCTTATTGTTTAATAACTCATCGATTGCAGCAGACATGACAGTAGCTAACGGAGATAAAACGTTGAAACCAAAAACGTATCTTTTAACATGCAATAGTGGATCGACGGCTAAAGCGTCCGATTACGCTGATGAAAAAGGAAACTCAAAAAGAAAAGAAGTGGAAGTAAAAAAATTAGTAGTTGGTCAACAAACGTTTGAAATCATCAGAAAAGGAACTAGCGTTGATGCCGGAGTTCTAGCATCGTTCGAATGCACTAGCGACAGTGACGTGCTAAAAAGCAAAGTGAAAATGGTCGGCAAGAAAGCGGCTAATCGTATCCACTTAAGAAAAGGTTCATCAGTAATGGTATTCCGTGCCGTAGATGTTAAGGAAGGCGAAAAGAAGATCAAAGAACTGGGTGGTTCGGATGCTCAGAAAGAAGCTAAGTACACGGTAGTTTCTTGTAGCTAATTTAAAATAAAATTAAAATCAATGAAAGGCGATGTTGGATAAACATCGCTTTTTTTATTTGGTGCCATCTATTTGCGGTAGAAATTCAAACACGCGTTTTGTTTAAGGACTGATTCGTAACGCTGCAAGAATACAGATGGATGATCGGTGGTGATACCAGCAACACCCAGTTGAACAAGTTTGTCGGCCTGGATAGGATCATTCACAGGCCAAGGATTCACATCAATATTTTGAGCCCGAAGGTAGGCGATAGATTCAGCAGTTAGATCTTGATAATTCGGAGCAAACGCAATCGGCTGATATTCTTTGATAGCTTGAGGAAAATCGATTTTAGCCCAATCACCTCGATCAACAAGTAGAACACGAGGAATGGTGGGTTGATGTTTACGAAATTCAGTAAGGACATCCCAGTTAAAAGCACGTGCGATAATCGGAGTTTTAATTTCTATTTTGTTAATGACATCAGAAATGGCTTTGGCCAGCTGATCAATAGGAGCTGCTTCGTGAAGAAATTCTTTTTCACTTTTGATTTCTAAATGCAAGGGGATGGTGTGCCGACCTTGTCGTTCGCGCTTGCGAACGGCCAATAGAAGTTCTTCGAACGTGGTCAAATTTGTATCGCTTGGGCGAGTCACTAGGTGCGTTGAATACGGAATGAGTTTAAGTTCCGCCAGAGTGAGATCTTTAATTAATACAGGCTTGGTAAGTCCAATGAAGTCGTCGGGATTTAATTTATAATCGTGATAGATAACAGGCACGCCGTCTTTAGTAAGATGGACATCAAATTCAACGCTGGTTGCACGTATCTCCATAGCATGGATAAGTGCTGACATCGAGTTTTCGCGATAAGCAAGGAGGTCACCTCGATGGGCAGATACTTCCCAGAAAACCGGGCCGCTGAATGCCGGCGTGGCTAGTCCCAATGACAAGCTAACGAAAATCAGAGTTTTAAAAATAGAATCGATAAAATGGGCCACAACGTTCCTTAGGGGGCTGACTATAGCAAATTATAGCGAGGGTTTCACCTGTAGTATTTTAGACGAACTGACAAAAAAGGCGCGTTATAGATGTTCAAACTTATAAATCTTCCATTCCTGTTAGTTTGCTTGCATCCGTCACACCGGCTTCACGCGAGTCTGATTTGAAGTTTTAATCCGGTTAGACAAAGTCAGCATCAGCGCCTTGGCCCAACTTGGTTTTTGGTACAGAATTTTTTCGAAGGTGTTTATCGGAATTTCAATCAGTTCACAGTCTGTTTCGGCGACGACGTTGGCGCTGCGTGGGGCTCGGTTAATAAATGACATTTCGCCGACGAACTCGCCGGGCTGAATTTTTCCAAGGTCAGTGTCTTGATTATCATTAGTCATGAAGGCTCTGAGTGTTCCTCGGCGCAAGATATAAACATAGTTGGCGGCATCACCTTGGGTTAATAACTTATCATTCGGTGCTAAAAACTTTAGGAAAAAATCAGTTACGTCGGCGTGGGAAGAAAAATTCAACGCTCGAGTTAAACAAATATTAAATTCGACTTCATCGCGCGGTTGAAGAAGAAACTGCAAACGACCGGTGACGATATCATCAAGGAAAACTTCTTCTTCAGGTAAACCACCGACATAGATAATGCTCACGCCGGCTAGATTTTTCTTTTCAAGAATGATTTCCTTTAATCGATCGCCAGTGAGTTTAGTTAAATTGCGATCTAAAATGACCACATTGGGTGGGGCATTTTCTATTTTTGCCAGCGCCTCGGATCCATCTGTAGCGAAATAGACCGTGCTATTAGAAATATGCACTTGGATGGCATTTTTATAAAACTCCATATTCTTTACGTTGTCGGTAGCAATTAGAAAAACACGTTTGCCTTCGAGTGAGTTTTGCATAATAAAATTATCTTTGAAATCAAGGAAGACAACAACTAAAAACCATTGTGATTTTAGTTACTTTAGTCCAGCTATTCACCGAAATCGCCGGATTCCAAATCAATTAGAAAAAAACAAACCTTCCGGCGTATAAACTATTCCGGATGGAAAATAACTTTTTGCAGTCAGCAACGAGCCATCGATGTCTTCACGCGCATCATTGGAATTAAGGATAGTTGTCAAAATATCTATTTGAGGCTTTGGTTTGGTATAATTTGGAGAATGGTTTTCCGCCAACACAGGCGTGGGTGAAGCTTTCGGAACCTGTAGGTTTTTTGAACGATGTATATGAAATATCACTTACTTTGCCTTAGGTACAACTAACGGATGAGACAACACATCTCTGATTTGCGTCGGTGACAGACTTAAAATTTCATTTCTTACTGGGTAGGGATTCATTAGATTAGATGATTCTGTCTCGGGCGTGTCCGCAATCGCATCTACTAGTTTTTCGGATGTGCTTTCAAACGTGTGGTTCAAACCAAAGAAGTGCCCCACTTCATGAGCTAAATTATTTCCTAATTCAACAACCCAATAGGAAATTTGCTGGCTGTCTAGTAAGTTAGGCAAAGACGAGATTGCCAATAAAATCCCTGTAGATTTCAATCCTTGTGCTGACGAGGCTCCGGGCATGTCTATACATAGTCCGCCCAAGTTACCATAGCTATCGGAAATACTGCTTGAAAAAACAAGATTTAATCCTGTTGGGGCATCCGTAGAAACCTCTGAGAAAATTTTGGACGTATTATTACTCAGTGTTAGATCGCGAAATTTTTTATCAATCCGTTTATAAAACCCAATCTTGAACTGTATCCCGGCCGAGGCATAAATATAATTCAGTCGATTGACTAACTCTTGAATCGGCAGCGATGCTTCTGGCAAGTTTATACCATCGGCTACAAATACATTCAAATTGACCTCGGTCGGCTCGTTTTTCTTAATCGTTTTGCGAGCCACAATTTTGGTTTCAATCTTGTGGCGTTCAGTCGATTTGTCCGAACGAAATTGAACAAACATTTTCAGCGATTTCTTTGAATCTAAATAACGTGCGGGTATCAGCAGACTATTTGTACCAGGTTCATATCCAGGTAAACTACGAATTGCAGAATTATAGGCAAAGGCCGACGACGGATCAGCAAACGCTCCGATCGGGCCCAGATCTTCTAACTTAACAAAACTCGTGGTTACGATGCCCTCAGGACTATCGGAAACCAAAATTTTTCCATCTGACAAAAACACGGATGAAATAAGGTAGCGAGTACTGGCATCACCATAAAGCTCGATCTGAAGATCTGATCCCATACCTGCAGGAATTTCCACTTCTAACAAATCGCTTTTAAAACCCTTCATACTGACCTGGGTCGAAAATTCTACGCGCTGTCGCCCTTTGCTATTTTTTAGAAGTAGTTTCTGCTTGGCCGCATAAACAGAATAGCACAGTTTGTTTTGGGCCAATGACGGAAGTGAAAACAATAGAATAATAAAGGTGAGCTTGCGAATCAAATACACATCCTAAGTTTTTACTTTTGAATCCATACTCATCTTGCAAAAAGGAAGCTGCCTTCATAAGGCAGGAATACATTCTAAAACTTGAATCTGTCTTTTTTTTAAACAGAGGGACGCTCAGCGCGGCCCTACCAT
>NCGL01000007.1 GCA_002256935.1 Bdellovibrio sp. 28-41-41 | reverse complement strand
GATCGACCGCCAAGACGGCATACGCCTCATGTTCGCTGATTTACTTAGGCTATAGACTAATTGATCGCTAAGAGATTGAAACTTTTGAAAGGATTCACAGTCCCAATGTTGGCTCGCTAACTCTTTTTCAATATCAAATGGATAGCTCTCTTTTGAGGTCAAGACTACAAGCTCAATTGAACGATTAATGTTAATCTCTGCCACCGAGTTTACTTCTAGGTACTTTTGATTCCGTTCAATAAAAAACTCACGCAGGCCAAAGACACCGAACTGGGGACTAATGTCGACAATAATTTGTGGTACCTGGGGCGTTTTTTTCAATCGCGCGACCGGACCAACGACACTTTCCTGACTATTTGATAGCACCCCAAAAACCAGCGCGACCATACTGAATGCTAAAAAAAACGGAACAAAAATGTACTTCACGGCTCTTTTTTTTCGCGAATAATACCAAAGATACACTAGGGAAACCAGTACCACCGGATACAAAGGAAATAGGAACCGTTCTTCTTTATGAGGAATTAAAGAATGTACAAATGTAAAGAAAACGACCACTACCGATAATTGCCAATACTGACTCCACCATCGTTTGAGAGCCGACCACAGTCCAAAGCTAAAAGGCAAAAGCGCGAAGCCAAATATCGTTAGCCAAGTCGAATACCAAGGTGTTGTTCCAAACTCAATGAAATAATTCCACAAAGTTTCCAGCGGGGCTCTATTCGACAACACATCGATCCCTGCCTGAACGCCTAGAATTAAAAATCCAACAGCGATCGTCCAAACAGCAGATCTATATTGGCGACTACAAAGCAAAAAGAAAATAAATAAGGGATACACGATTCCGATTTGAAAACGAAATATAGTGGCTATGCCTAAGAACACGCAGGACGAAATCAACCAGATCAACCGTAACGTGCGCGTATGCTGATAAAAACACCCACATGCTAAAATCAAAAAGCTAGTCCCCACGCTTTCACCTAAAATTCGCGTCGAAATAAATGTTAGCCCCGGACTTAGCGCCACGACATACAAAACTGCGATAGGCAATAGGCGCGACTCAGAGTTTTTAAACAACAAATAAATCCCAACGATTGATAAAAGAGACACGAGGCCGATTATAAAATACAACCATTGAAGCTGCGACAAATGTGACGTAATTCCTAACAATTTACATAAATTCAGAACAGCGCATACACCCCAAACCAATACTTGATTACGATAACCAGGCATGTTGAGTGGCTGCCCTTCACTCATTTGAAGCCCGGGAAATAATCCATGGCGATAGTCATCCAAGGATTGTGGCCCATAAGAATAAATCGCGGATAAAATTCTAAGAATTAAAGCCAAAACCAGAGAAACACCAAAATGATTAAGAAGGGGCCATCGCAAAAACTTCATGAACTTATGAAACTACACTTCAAGAGTGATGTCCATTCAACTAAGTACAAGAATTAATTGTGATTGCGTTAGGGACTTTGGGGGCCCTAAAGAGCCCAAGACGAGAATTTTTTTACCTCTTCGGAAATATCGGCACCCAGCTCAACATATCGGTATTTGTCTTTAGAATTCTTGATCAATTGGACCAGCTTGTTCATTAAATCATGGCCAGCTTTGTGAAGAACAACATGCCCCATTAATGGCATTTCTAAATTCACTAGATCCCCTAACGCATCCAAACACTTATGACGGACAAACTCGTCTGGGAAACGCAAGCCACCTGGATTTAGTATTTTCTGATCATCTAAAACGATCGCATTATCCATGCTGCCGCCTTTAGCTAATCCCTTGGCTTGAAGCACCTCAACGTCCTTTAAAAATCCAAACGTACGGGCGGGCGCTAATTCACGGGCGAATGACGATTCATTCACGTCGATATCAATTTTCTGCATTCCAATGGCCGGATGAGGAAAATCGATCGTCACGCTTAATCTTAAGCCATGATAGGGCAATACATAGGCTTGCTTATCGCCCTCTGATAAAAAAATAGGTTCTTTGATATAGCAGTATTCACGAGGTTGATCTTGTTCAATCACGCCGGCTTTTTGAATGGCGTTGTAAAACTCGATGGCACTGCCGTCACAAATTGGAATTTCAGGGCCGTCTAATTCAATAATTAAATTATCAATTCTTAATGCGGAAAGTGCCGACAAGCAGTGTTCAACCGTAGCCACTGTGAACTGCGAATTACCAATCGAAGTCTGATATGATGTTGCCTGTACATTTTCACTGCTGACTTTTAATGATGGTTTTCCCGGCAAGTCCGCGCGAACGAAATGAACGCCTGTATCTATGGGTGCCGGCTTGAAGGTTAAAGAACAGCGATCACCAGAGTGAATGCCGACGCCTTCTACTATTGCTTTTGTACGAATCGTTTTTTGTAAAAACATGAGCCTACCCGTTAGCTTTAGCCATTAAAAAGTGTTTTCTTAGCAAAGTCCGTTAATACCCGTCCGCGAGGTGTTTTTTGAATAAAACCTTCTTGAATCAAGAAAGGCTCAAAAACATCCTCTAACGTGTCCTTGTCCTCGCTCAGAGCGGCTGACAGGGTTTCGATGCCAACAGGCCCGCTGTTATATTTTTCATAGATCAAAGTCAAAAGTTTTCGATCCATTAGATCTAACCCTAACTTATCTACACCCAAGCGATCGAGTGCACCTTCTGCCAGAGGCATATCAACAACGCCATTTCCTTGAACATCCGCGAAATCGCGAACTCGTTTAAGCAATCGGTTGGCAATACGAGGCGTCCCTCGACTACGGCGTGCAATCTCTTCGGCACCGTCATCGTTTAACTTCATCTTCAAAAGACCTGAATTGCGCATAAGTATTTTCTGCAACGACGGGCGATCATAAAACTGAAGTCTCTCGACAATTCCAAAACGATCTCTGAATGGTGAATTCAAGGCCCCAGCGCGCGTCGTTGCCCCAACCAATGTAAATGGGCTTAGTTGGAACTTCATTGAACGAGCACCAATACCATCACCGGTAACGATATCGATGTAATAATCTTCCATAGCAGAATAAAGGTATTCTTCGAGTGTACGATTCAAACGATGGATTTCATCAATAAACAAAACGGAAAAAGGTTTAAGCGATGTTAATAAACCCGCTAGGTCACCTTTCTTTTCAATAGAAGGGGCTGACGCCATTTTAAAATCAACACCAAACTCGTTAGCGATGATTCTAGCTAATGTCGTTTTACCTAGTCCCGGAGGACCGAAAAGCAAAACATGATCTAGAGGCTCTTTGCGTTTTTTAGCGGCCTGGATATAAACGTTTAATTTATCTTTAATATCGTGTTGACCCGGAAAATCAGCGAACTGTTGCGGGCGCAGTTCGTTTTCCCATTTTTTTTCTTCTTCGTATGATACGGATTCTAAAATTCTTTCCATAACTTCCCTAAACTTGAGTTAACTTGGCTAAGCCGCCACGAATAGATTCTTCAACAGATAATTCTTTTGCCAATTGATTTACATATTCATCAACCAACTGTGGTTTAAATCCTAAATTGATTAACGCCGAAGAGACCTGCTGACGTTGATGAGACACTTCTACCGTTTTTTCAGGAACGCGGACTAATTTTCCTTTAAGACTCAATATAATCTGCTCCGCTGTTTTCTTACCTACACGTGGTAAGCTCGACAACGCTTTAGCATCCGAGCTTTCGATCATCTCGACTAACTTGTCATACGGAGCGCCTGACAAAATACCGATCGCCATTTTAGGACCAACGCCATTTACTTTGAGCAGGGATAGGAACAGATTTTTTTCTTCGCGGTATTGGAACCCAAAAAGAATCAACGCATCTTCGCGTACGTGAGTGTAGATCCAGATAGAAATAGTTTTATTTGTGTTTTCAGAAATTTGTGCCAGCGTTTGCAAAGATGCATATATTTCATAACCGACACCTTGCACATCCAAAATAAAATATTCTGGCTGCAGTTCTACAACTTCGCCTCTAAGAAAACCGATCATGACTATATCCCCTACTCATTCTGTTTGGCTTGACTGATCATCTGGTTCGCTTTGTGAACACAATGATGATGGTACGCAAGAGCTAAAGCATCCGAAGCATCTAGGAAATCAAAGTGATTAATCCCTAGCAGAAACTTCAGAACTTCGGCCACCTGGATCTTATCTGAACTCCCGGAACCTGTAATCGTTTTTTTTACTTCTCGCGGGGTATATTCGTAAACGGCACTGCGAATTTCCATGGCTTTGGCGATGCAGATCCCCCGCGCGTGGCCTAATTTAAAGGCTGAATCGGGATTTTTACCTAGAAACAGCTTTTCGACGACCACTGTATCCGGCTGATATTTTTTTAAAAGGCGATCTAAATTCTCTGAAAGTAATAATAAACGATCGTTAAATGTCAGCGAACCCGTTTTAAGCTGGATTATACCATGGGAAATCGCGCGTGGTTTATCTCGACCCTTTTCCATAGAGGCATCGATAACACCAAATCCAGTAATTTGAGAACCGGGATCAATCCCGAGGATGATAGACATTCTTGAATTCAATCATCTCTGAGCTTTTTTGGCAAAATCCTTGAAACATCTTTGACTGAGTGTAGTATAAAAATATGGCGAACTACCCAAAAGACATTATCGAGAAATACCGTGGTGTATTAAAAAAGACACCGGATTCCCAAGTCTTTGCGCCGCTCGCCGAAGCCTATCGCGAGAATGGCGAGATCGACCTAGCTGAAAAAGTATGCAAAGAGGGCCTTCGCCGTCACCCGAGCCACACTAGCGCTTGGGTTATTTTAGGTAAAATTTTAAAAGATAAAAAAAATTGGGATGAGGCCGTAAAAGCATTGACTCAAGCGCTGAAATTGTCGGGTAGCAACATCCTGGCTCATCAACTGCTGGGCGAGATCTACCTTG
Organism: Bdellovibrio sp. 28-41-41; assembly: GCA_002256935.1. Classification (GTDB taxonomy): domain Bacteria; phylum Bdellovibrionota; class Bdellovibrionia; order Bdellovibrionales; family Bdellovibrionaceae; genus UBA2316. The sequence continues at coordinate 66,675 of NCGL01000007.1, read as the reverse complement.
AAAAACGCGACACCTCACACGCTATCAAATCATTCAAAATGGTACTGCTTTTAAATCCACACCATACCAAAGTTAAAAAGATTTTAGAACGTATCGAAAGCATGTCGGCCCGCGATTTCCAAGACGACATGTTTGAGTTCAAACGCCTTTCGGTAACCCCGGAAAGCGCCCCCGATTTAGACGGCACACGCAGCCAAGTCATCGAGCCGAACAAACCAGAAACTGATTTGGTTTACCAGCGTACACTTCAAAGAATTATTTCTTTAGTTGACGCATTCATCGCAAGAAATCAGCTGAAACAGGCCAATACTTTACTTGAGAACAGCTTGAAAGATTATCCTGAAGATAAAGACCTATTGTACCGACAAAAAGTATTACGATCACGAGCCCAACCCAGCTTCATCGTTACGGAAGCCCAAGAAGATGATCATCGATCATCTATTCGTAAACAATCAAAGCAGATTAAGCTTGATAAGCTCAACCGCATCCTTCAACGCATTCACGATTATCGCTAGTTCTGTTTTAATTTGCGGAATAGACAATAAGAACACGAATTAGCCTCCCCAAACTCTTCTCTTTTAACAGAGTCTTCACTTAGTATCACAGCCCCCCCTTGCTTTACTCTGCGGACAACCTTTTAATCAGCTTGGCGGCACTGGCAAAAAGGCTACCTGAGTGGCACCAATGGGCCTATTAAAACCATTTGGTTTTGTACAGTCGTAAAACGTCACTGTGTTTAAATCTCTACAGGTTACAAATTTAAAGTATTGCTTTATATTGTCAATTCAGTCGAGCCGCTGGTTGCAAACCATGGGAAATAAATCCCAACAAATTTTCAACGGTATCAAATTTTTTAGGAGAATAATTATGAAAAAACTTACTACTTTGCTTTTGCTAATGATAGCAACAAATATCTATGCCGCTGAAGGGGACCCTTCTACCGGAACCAATGAATACTGTTCCGTTCAGAGAGTTTCTGAAGGAGAAGATATCACTTGGAGATTAACAGCTACTTGTAACGAGAATTTGCGAGCTAAATTTTCCAGCTCAGTTTCGTTATTGCATATGAGCAAAGCTAAGATGGCAGCAAATACGGCGAAGATAGCAAGCCAACTAGCCGCAGAAGGCTTTTTACCCATTGAAGGTTTTCCTACGCTTTATCGTAAATCTAGCAACTCTAATGAATCAAAAAAGCAACTATGCATTGCTAATGGTAAAGCTTTAATTAAATGTTCTGAAGGTGTATCGATCACCCATGACATTTTGAATAAAGCGGACGCAACAGTCCTGCTTCCTCAGAATGGTTTCCGACTAACAGGAAAATACAATTCATATAGAACTATTTATCAGGTTTATGAGCGATAATCCTGAAAAGCATATTTAAATAGATTTAGACGGAACTCCTGGGCTCTAATACTAAAACCCCTTGTTTTAAAATCTTGGCGACTATCGTTGAATGAGCTTTTCAGATCGAAAAGTTGCCAATTTTTGAGCCATATGAATGACTATGGCTTAATTTAAGACCTGATGTTTATCATGTCATCCTCTGATAAAGACGGCTCGCAAATGTATAAGCCTCAAGTTGGATCATTTAAAAAACATTCATATTTAAAGTGTTTTCATTTAAATTTCTGCGGGATATAAAACAACTTCAGCTTGACAGGGTTTCAATAAGAAAACGCTCGATGCTAGTTAATATTTAAATGGCCGTATAGGCTATGTTTATATTTACTAATAGCCGCTCAGATAAATGATCTTTCAGATTTTCACACCCTGGGCATTTTTAAAATTATCTTTTATTGCAAATGATTTTAGACCCTAAAAATTGAAATTTAAAACCCGTGTTAGTGTGTTTTTAAACGGAGGCATTTCATGAATCTAAATTCCATTTCTAACTCAGAACTTTTATCTAGAACCGAAAACCTAGTTCACCAAGAGCGAGAAATTCTAACTTCTGTTCTTCATCATTTACAGGAAGTAAATCGTCGACGGCTTTTTTCTTATTATGGGTTTAAATCTTTATTTGATTTTGCAGTTTTAAAACTTGGCTATTCCAACGATGCTGCTTATCGCAGAATTGCTGCAATGAAACTGATGAGTGAAATTCCCGAAGTAGAATCTAAGATTAACTCTGGCGAGATTACATTAACTCATTTAAGCATGGCTCAGACTTTGTTCCGTCAGGAAAAGATTGAAAAACTTAAAGGCTACTTGCCGTATAAACACCCTGGCAATACCATAGGAGAACTTTTTGTAAAGCTGTGTGATCTTGGACTTTCAGAATGGGATCCCTCAAAACCATTAAAAAAGAAATCCGCCAAATTTGGGGCGCCCCAAAAAACTAAATCAGATGTCGTAGCAGGATCTTCAAATGCAGCCGACCCTCTAGAGAAGCAGAGTAAAATCACGACTCCCGCCAGACGGTTTGTGTTCCGCAGAGCCAACAATTCCTGTGAAAATTGCCAGTCTACTTTTGCTCTCGAAGTAGACCATATCATCCCCAAAAGTAAGGGCGGCAGCTCCAATACTGAAAACCTAAGATTACTTTGTAAATCCTGTAATCAACGAGCCGCCATCGCGAAAATTGGAATTAAAACTATGGAAAAGTATATAACTTAAATATTGGAGTGCGCCTTAAAATGTTCCAAAAGATAGATGGAATTCGTATTCGTTTTCACCCTCACGGCGATCAAGCTTTTTACCAATCTCCATATTAAGCGCGCCCACTACGGTGTTGAAGCGAAGTCCCACGCCGAATGAGTCACGATAATCATCTTGGAAAACTAAGTCTCTAACTTTCACAGAACCGCCATCGTAAAACAGGCCACCATAAAAGCTTCCGAAAATAGGGAAACGAATTTCTGATTTGAACAGCGCCTGCTGAGCGCTTGTTTTTAAGAAATAACTATTTGTTTTGCATGGATTTAGATCATTGGAATTTGGAATTCCGCACAAATCTCTATCGTTCGGTAGTACGTCCTGAGATCCATAAGCGATACCACGAATCGTTGAGCCACCACCCAAAATAAAGCCTTTCTTAGAATACGGCACCCCACCATTTGGATCTTTATTTAAGTTCTCTAAATAACCATAGCGAAAGTTATGAGCCCATACCCAGTTCTTAATAAACGGCCAATAGTGAGTGAATGAACCGGTAAACCGGTAGTACTCGATTGTGGATGAGCTTCCAAGTGCCGGGCTTGCATACTCCAAATTCAATCGAGAGAAAATGCCCTTCGTTGGTAAAAATGGATTGTCTCGAAAATCGATATCTATTGTGGGACCGACCGATGCAATATTTTGCTGGCTAATAGATTGATTCTCTTCATTCGTATAGGCGGTATTGGCATTGTCGTGCAAAATGAAATCGCGATATTGTTCAAGGTTGTAGACATCAAAAATACCAGTGATGTGTGACGTTATGTCTTTCTCTAGAGAGTATTTATACTGATTGCTTTCAACCCCTTGTTTACTATCGGAAATACTGACGTACCGCGAACGAGACATATTCACGCGGCCACGCAAACGAGAATTGAACAGATACGGCTCAACATAACCAAAAATAACTTTCAACTCGAGATACTTGATATCTGCGATATTATAGTTTCCCTCTAATCGCGCGGAAACTGCTCGGCCGGTTCCTGCGATATTTCGATAACCAATCCCAGTGTATCCACGAAGCGTTCCATTTCTTTCATTCGTGGCGCCGGCACCCAGGGTGAAAACTCCCGGGTCTCGTTCAACGACTTTAACAACGACTGTGCGATCGGCCTGACTGGTACGCTGTTCAAGCGTTCTAATCTCTACAGTGCTGAAGTAACCCGTCTTCTGAAGACGCAAAATAGATTCCTCAATTTTAGCCGGTGTTAGAATATCACCGCGACGGAATTCAAGTTCAATGAAGATAATTTCATCTTTGGTGTATAAGTTCCCTTCTGTGGCAATACTGGCAACGCGCACCTTCGGTCCTTCATAGATTTTATACAGCAATTTAGCCTGCGTATTGTTTTCGTTATAGGTCACCAATGAATCTTTCTCGTTTAAAATGGCGACTTCCAAATAACCTTGCTCTTGGTAGTAGGTCTTAATTAACTGAATCGAGCGTTCTAGTTTTGATAGTTCTAGCGGCAGTCCTTTTTTAAGGCCGATTAATTGAGTCAAGACCTCTTCTGTGACATTCCCATTGCCTTCGAAAGCAAGCGTGTCCACGATCGTTTGTGGACCTTCTTCGATATTAACATACAGACTAATTTTATCTTTCTTGGCGTTAAAAATGGTGCGAAAACTAGGCACATCAAACGCCAAATAACCTTGGTTTTGCATTTCAATTTCAAAATTAGCTACGACTTTGTCGACATTTTCACGGACATACATATTATCAGACAGCAATTCATCTGAAACATGCTTAAACAAAGCATCGTAGAAAGCTGTTTCCTTCTTAAAGTTTCCTTGGAATACAATTTTCTCGATGTAAACTTTAGGGCCTTCGTTAATTTTGAACACAACTTTACGTTCAAATTTTTTGGTTTCGGTCATTTCACTTTGTATTTCAAGGCGCGCATAGCCTTGCGACAGATAGAAGTTTTTCAGTCGCAAGGCAAGTTCAGCTGCCACATTGGGATTCGTCGAAATGTAATTTTCAACATCTAGTACTCGGCCCAGTTTAATACGTGAAAACTCGTTGTAGCCAACGAAATCGAACGTGAACTTATTTGTATTGGTGATATGCAATATCAAATTTACTGCGGTGTCATTGTCAGCGAAGTTCGTTTCAATTTTTACGATTTCACCTTGCAGAATCTTGTTATCTTGAAAGTATTCTTTGACCGTATCTTTTATTTTCTGAATCAGCTCTTCAGTGTAGTGATCTTTCTCGTATTTTTTTAATTTACGACCTAATTCGGTTTTTAACTCCAAGTTAGACGTTCTGAGCTCTAAATTTTTAATTCGAGTGGGGCTACTTTCGATCACAGTAATATCGACGTTTACGTTTTGATCTGTAGAATCCGGAATCTCGACATTAACAGTGGTATTCAAGAAGCCCGTTTCATTATAGAACTTCCTAATTTTCTCAGCACCCTCAAGGACAATGTCAGTATCTAAAATGTCACCTTCTGCAAAGCCAATGATCTGCTTTAGTTCTCCATCAGAATGAGCGCGGTTGCCTGAAATCGATACTCGTTTCACACGGGTAGATTTCACCAAGTTGATAACGATATTCTCGCCTTCTTGATAAACCTCGATCAATTCGTTATTTGTTTTTAAGTGAATCGTTCGAATAATTTCATCGACCTGAGCATAACTAATACCGCTGGCAATAGCTGTTTTGTACTTGTCCTGAATTTCAGACTGAATGTCACTAGGCACATTTACAAACTTTAAATCACGCGCATCTACCGACAATCCAAAGAATAAAATCACAGAGGTTAAGATGGTGGTTTTAAAATATTTTATCATCTAAACTCTCGCTTGAACTCGAGGTCCAAACCAAACACACTCTGAGACTGCCGATCACTATTTTCTGTTCCTTCGAACTCGCGGCCTTCCCAGTTTCCAATTGCCGATACATTAGGATTGAAAAAATATTGAATTTTAACTTCCGTAGTTGGACCGGTTCCCAATGCACGACTGGCTGTTGCCTGAACTCTATTAGTAATTTTTTTCGTTGCTGTCGCTTTTAAAACGGCCGCATTTTTAGTCGAGTCAAATTGAGTTACGAATTGGATCTCTAGACCCAGTTTATTTTTAATACCTTTAGTTAAGGCGGACTGCGATAACACGGCCGCTCCAAGCTCAGTCGCCGTCTGCGTTGCCTGATCTTTTGATTGTACGTTCTGCTCTAGCTGCGATGACGTCACACCCAATGCAAGTAACGAGATGATTTCATTTTCAGCCAATGGCGGCGAGCTACTCATTTTAATATTCGCTGTTTTAGCTGGGCCCTGAAGAAGAATATTTATATCATAGTCATTCAGGCGTGTTGATGCCGTGATATACAAATCAGGATTGATCTCTGTGGGGTTGGTAAAGTTCAGCATACCACTTTGCAAATCAAATATCTTATCCTTGAAGTACAATTTGGTTCCTTTTTCTAACTCGACTTTACCAAATAACAAAATATTCGAAAGCGGTCCGCGTAGCTGGATATTTCCTGTCGCAAATCCATCCACCTGTGAATTCTTCACTAGGTATTTATTGTCTAAGAATACATTGATATCTAATGCCAAAGGATCAAACGTTTTTTCTTTTAATGACTTAGGTAGATAAATACTTTGCTTAGTCGTTTGCCCAGCTTCCTCGCCGCCAATTTCTTTTTCAAAAATACCACCGCTTACATTGTAGCTACCCGCCATTAGGAATGGGAACCATTTTCCAGATAAAACTAAGTTAGCTGTACCACTGGTGCGTACTTTGTCTGGAAGATTTAAATTTACGTTTTCAGCTTTGATATTTAAAAACAAGGGAACATTCCTTGGTCCGACGATTTCAATCTGACCATCGGCTTTAGTTATGCCGCCGGCAAAGTTTGACTTTAAATTCTGAACGAAAATTTTTGATTGCGAGAAGACCAACGTTGTATTTATTTTTTCAAATGGATGGGGAAAGTTTTTGATCTTAACATAGGCATCTTGAACTACCGCTTGTCCAAGTATTCTTGGTGCTTTGACAGGACCAGATATTCGCGCCCCTAATTCAAATGGTCCGCTCATTTCTTCTAAAAATGGGGCTAGGAAATGCAAAATTCGTAAATCTGATTTTGCGCTTACCCGTACATTCAGGCGATCAAATGTAAAATCATCACCCGACACTTCAATGATGTTATCCGGTCCAACCAGCTTCATTTCTGAAATGGAAAACTCGCCTTTCTTACATTGAATAGCACCCTTTTCGGCTAAATTTAATCTTAAATCGCCGCGCTGAAGAACTAAATCATCTATCGAGATTTTACCATCTAGATCATCTAAATGAATATCACTCGCCGTTAAAGTGGTCTCGCCTGTTAGGTTACCAACGTAATCGCCTTGTAAACTCTCGGCTCCGATGAATGGGAAAAGAACGGTGTAATCAAAGTTTTTGAATTGCGAATTCAAGATCACTTTTGAATCGACCATATCAAATGGCCATCGAATAATCGCATTAAACTTTTCATTAAAAAGCTTCATATCCCAGTCCATGGCTGTTTTATCTAAACTCAATTTGATATTACTGGCGTCAAGTTGCTTTTCGCCGATCAAAACTTCAGGTGAATATATTTGCACGTTCAATTTTGGATTATTGATCGGACCCTTAGTTGTATAGGTAAAACCAATATCTCCAAAAACCGGGACGTTCAGACTCTTAACAAAATCACTCTCTTCTAATCTGAATCCCTGGGCTGTTCCAAACAGGTTAAATGTCTTGTCTGGATTTATCGTACCTTCCACCGAAAGGTGCGCGTTCCGTTTAGTTAGTCCGCTGTTTGTAAATACAGAGGTTCCTTTATTCGCACTGATATTAACTTTAAGTTCGTTAAAATTTTCCGTGTACACTTGAACATCTTTAAAAGCAGCTTCTAAATTATAGCTTAACTTCCAGAAATCTAAAGGACCACCCAATTTAACATGGGCAGATCCAAAGCCGTCCACATGAAATGGAATCGGAACAACATCTTGAGTGATAGTTAAAATGTCTTTTAACTTAGCCGAATCAAAATTAATCGCGCCATGAATTTCTGAACCTCGAAGTTTTAAATCGATATTGCCTGCGTATTTACTTTGCCCGATCTGTCCTTTTAAATCACCCAACGTCAGCGTTCCGTCCAAATAAGACAACTGAGTCTCTAAAATTCCGAAATTGTACTTTTCTAAACTAAAATCGGTAGCATTGACTTTCATACCAAATACAGCCGAGTGTGAATTGCCCTTTGTGCTGCCTTCAATCGCTAAGGCACCCTTAAAATCTAAGTTAGCTAACGAGATTATGTTTTTAAAATCGACCTTTGCAGACTTGAATTTTATATCGAACCCTTTGGCAAACTCTATCACACCTTCACTGTCAGCCATGCTATCATTAATCGTCGCCGTACCTTTGAAGGCAATCTTGTCTAGATCAGAGAAAAACTCTCCGTTCACTCCAAAATCGCCGAATTCTACAATACGCGAATCGGGATTTTCCATTTCCGATAATACTTTTAGACCAAACCCTTTGACGTCGGCCTTACAAAAGACATTGAAATTTTTAACAGCACCTTCGCATTGTACTTTAGGAGAAATGGCAACAAAGACTGGAACACCCTTTAAATTCAGAGATTGAAATAGCTTTTGAAGATCAAATCGCTCGGAGATAAGGCCCGCCTTAAACTCGTGTGGTTCTTTAAGTGAAATCGACGAATCCGTTAGCGTGACCTTACCTGCTGGATGAATCAACTCGATGTTAGAGAACTTAACTCGATCTTTTTTAAACTCACTCTTGATAATGGCCGTACCGAAGTCAAATTTATCAAAAACGATATTTTCAGAATTTAAGTCGATGTTGCCATCAATTGAATGCAGACCTTGAAATGCTAAATTGCCGCCCAAGGTGACTTTACCTTCCAGCTTTTCCTTTAAATGCAGCAATTCAAATTCTTCCAAAATTGTTTTAACTTCCTGCAGATCCGTTTTGCTTGTTAAACTGATCTTTCCGACCATGCTGTTGTTCAACTGATTGACATCATCAAGCATACCATCAAATTTCAAAACATTGTCTTTGACCTTGAGCTGGATCTCACGAATCAGTAGGTTGGCTTTCGAAAATAATAAATTAGCATTAACTTCTATTGGAAAGCTGGCTTCATTTTTTTCATTTTTAATAACGCTATTCTTGATATTCATACGAACTAGGAACTTTGAATCCAGATAGCTAGTTCTAATATAAGATTCGTTAATTTTAAAATTAACTTTATGCTTTTCGGAATTTAAATTTAAACTTAAATTGTCGATTTTGAAACGCTGGATAGGAACCATGTTTAGAGCTTCGTACAGTTGATTGATATTAAATTCAGATTTTGATTTTGGCTGATTCAACAAAGGATCGATTTCAATATCCAGCTTCAATTCTTCGATAGTTAATACATTGAAATTAAGCTTACCAATCAACAAATCAAACAGATTAATTTTCAAATCGACTTCTTTGATATCGAAATCCTTCACCATTGAACTTAAAGACTGCTTCGTCTTGATTTTTATGTTTTTAATTTTAAGTCGAGGATCAAAAACTTCGAAATCGACTTTTTCAAATTGTATTTCAACGTACTCATTTGCGTTCGAAATTTTTAGAAGTTGGTCATTAGCATAATCGGTCGCAATAGGAAATACAATCATCTTCAAAATAGCATAGATTAAAAGTAAAATTCCCAGCGGAGTCGCAAAAAGCCAAATCTTAGTCTTCACGATCGACTCCATTCAGCGAGCAATACATCCGAACTACGATAGTTAGGCTTAATTTCCACCACAGCTTGCAGAACTTCGATGGCAGAATTTTTCTCGCCCAGGTTCCACAAAGCTAGCGACCGTAAAAACGTGCAGGCAAGAAACGTATCGGCTTGGTGGGCATATCCTTTCTCTACAGCTGGCAACAACGTTAGCACTTCTAAATTGCGGCGGTTCAGCAGCAACACGTCCATATAGAGCCAAATATGTTCATTGATAATATCAGGACTATGAAACATCTCGAGCGCCGCTTCGGGCATTTCCATCGTCATGCACATGATCGCCAGGTCGGATTCAAAGCCGGCAAAATTAGGTAACTCCTGTTGCAAGTATTTCGTCAATCCAGCTTGGGCCGATGCGAGCTCTGGATCGGGTAATGGTTTAACATCCAAACGCGATTTTTTATTTCGGTGCTTGTCAAAAATACTTTCGGCATCTTTCTCTTTAAATTTCAAAGTGATGCGTACTATCTCGGGGTCACCTGGAAATATTTTCTCTAATTTTCGAATCGTGCTCTTAGCCGGCTCAATTAAACCTTGGCTGCTAAAGAGTTCAAACTTTTGGATCAGTTCTTTGCGTAGCTTAATTAGTTTTTGCGCGTTAAGGTCACGCAATTTTTTGCGGTGATCGCGAATTCCCGGCCACTGAGTATCACCTAGCTTGGTTAGCGAGGCATCTACCCATCGCTTCATATCTTCGTTCAAATACGCGATGACAATTTTATGAAGCTCTTTTGAAATCGTCGGAAAGCTTTTTACGATCGCCCAAATTAGAAATGCGGGCGGCAGTTTTAGTTCTTCGTCTTTGTGAAATTTAACAAAGAAATAAAGGATCAGATCGCAGCGACCGGATTTCAAAATAAAAAGGCAAAACGTGTTGATGTTCGCATCCGACCATTCGTAGTCAGACGCGATCATTTTCTCGTAAATCCATTCGGCAATAAATGACGGCGGATGACCTTGATTTAAATGAATATGAATCTCATCGTCGAGCGATAGAGCCAAAGATAATCCTCCGTTTTTGGCGATACAGGTACGCTCTCTAATTTTGCAGAATTATCTTGTGTTTAATGAGACTTAATTTGATGCGTCATAGCTATTTCGGACCTACGAACGAGGCAAAAATAGCTACATCGAAAATGAATTGAAATTATTGAAGATTACTTCTGAGATCGCCAAAGGCGATCATTTTTGCATCGCCAAAGGCGATCATTTCTGGCTGACGCGTTCTACGTAGTCACCTGATGAGGTGTCGATACGTAACAAATCGCCTACATTGATGTGCAATGGTACGTTTACTTTTAGACCGCTTTCTAAGATGGCGGCTTTAGTAGCACCTGTTACACGGTCACCTTTTACGCCAGGATCTGTTTGAGCCACTTTTAGGTTCACAGCCTTAGGCACATCAACAGCTACTGGACGTTCGTTGTATATTAAAATCACGACTTTTAGGTCGTCATGAAGATAATTAGTGTTCTCACCAATATCATCAGCAGTCATAGTGATCTGCTCGTAATTGGTCTGGTCCATAAAGTTGTAACCATTTTCGTCTTTGTACAAAAATGTCATTTCTTTGTTTTCCACGTTGGGAATTCCAAATTTCTCACCAGACTTAAATGTTAATTCACGGTTTTGGCCCGTTAAAAGGTTTTTAAGCTTAGTTCGTGTGAACTGATTGCCCTTACCTGGCTTAACGTGTTGGAAGTCCACTACTTGAAATGGTCCGTCTTCAAATAAAATTCTAAGGCCTTTTTTAAAATCTGATGTATCGTACATAATTCCCCGCTGTTAAAGCCCTAGAGTTATTCACAAATTCAGCTTTCGTCAATAAAGACTTTATTTGCCTCGTGCGTAGGCGCCATATCCACCGTTAAAATCACAGGCAAAAGATTCGGCTTAAGTCCTGACTGCCGTTTTTCTTAGCTGGCCTAAGTGATTTCGGCCTCAGTGATTTTGGCCTCAATGATTTTCCCGCGACGGCCGATAGGTTTTCATAGCTTTGGAGACTAAATGAAGATCTATTTCCGACATAAAAACCAAATCGTTGGCACTCTTGAACCTCATATCAACAAATCCTACACTGTTGGCCGAGGAATTAACTGCGACGTGCAACTTCCTGTTCCTACAGTGTCCCGCTTCCAAGGGGTTTTATATTTCGAAGAAGGTCGTTGGCATTTTCGAAACGAAGTCGGTTTAAAAAACTCAGTTACCACATTAACAGATTCAGTCAGTGTCGACATGAAGAATGGCCTTTCAATTTTCTTAGATACATTCTTATCTAGCGAAAAGACCCACGTTCTTGAAGAAAAACCCGTCGCTAAAAATTATAGCTACACTAAGGCCGCTAGCTATACAGCTGCCATTTTTGTCGTGGTTGCGATCTCTACATACTTTTCGTACTACTATCAAAATAAATTTGATTCCAAATCACTCATGGGATTTTCAGAAAACAAAATTTTAAAATTCGAATTAAAAGTTAAAAAAGAATTATTGGAAAAAATTAAAAAAGAAGCGGACTTAAAAGAAGAAGATTTCAAAGAAACCGTTGGCTTTTGCACAGGATTTTTGGTTGAAAAAAATATTCTACTTACGGCTCACCACTGTGTCAGCCCGCCTCCCGGACTGTCTATCGAAAAAGACTTTATCTTAAAAACATTTGATAACCGTGAAATCATTCCTAAACGAGTTTTAGGTTTCGATTTCACAAAAGATTATATGTTCCTAGAGGTCGAAGGATTCAACGACAATCCATTTTTCCGCTTCACCGAAAAAATTGAAGTGGGACAAAAGGTATTTACGATCGGAAACGTGGCTGGTGAAGGCTTAGCTATTCGTGAAGGTATTATCTCGGGTGAAACGGAAGATCCAAATGACCCTAATGTTAAATACATTCGCTTTTCGGCAGCAGCTAGCCCAGGTAACAGCGGTGGTCCTTTACTCAACGAAAAAGGCGAAGTCGTTGCCTTGGTTTCAAGAAAAAACATGGCCGAGAATTACAACATCGGTATTTCGTACCAAGATTTGCGTAACGGTTTCAATAATTTCGTTCTAAATCGTGATCCTAAAGAAATCGTATTTGATTCAAAAACTTCCGATTTAAATTTTGGTGGTATCGAATACTATCTTTCTAAATCGTTCCGATTGCCATTAATTGAAAAACTCGACAACAAACCTCACCTCCTTGAAGTTTTAAACAAATTTAATGTTAAAATTCAGGTGCCATTCAATTTTGATCAGTCTCATGAAATGTATTTCCAAAAATTTCATGAAGTTGCCAAAGAAAAAGTTCTGTCTGTCAGCCAAATGATTCGAAAAGAAGATTTACCAGGCACAGACTGGGAAACCCAAGCAACAAAAAGCTTACCGTATATCATCCCTTCTACGACCAGTGATCCCTATGTTTTGTTTAAATCAGTCAACAACACCTTGATCCCAAAATCCGTGGGCCTAGTCGGAACCAGTGGGCAAATTGGTTATGAAATGACGTTGAATGATTGGAAGAAAGAACGCACGTACCTTTACAACGAAGGTTACATGGCGACCAAAGGAATGCTGATCGAAGAACGATTTCAAGTTCCTAAAGAGCAAAACTACCAAGTATATTCTTCTGTCAAAGATTCCAAAGAATCCATCGACATCTCAAGATATTTTATCGCGAGCCCTGATTTTTCAATTGTGTACAACGCTCCTGAAAAAGATATGAAAAAACGCGAAGAAAATACGTTAAAGACGATGAAAGATGTATTTATTGGACCAGAAGGCGCTATCGTATCATTACGCTTCTTCCCTTTCTTGCGTCCGAAAGCTAAAGCCGATTTCAAAGTTAAGGACTTTCCGTCTGGTATTAGAAAAGTAAAAACGTACAAAGATCAAAACAATCGCAACTGGGAATACTACGTTGCTGATTTCTATGATTCTTTCTACATCGAACTATTTTGCATGAACACAATTACGGCGACTCATTGTCTAAGCACGTTTCAAGAAGGCTCCGTAGATCGAATGAAAGAAGAACTTGTTAAGAATTTCGTAAATTTCGAATTAAATGAAAAGTACGCGATGATGGACTTCTTCACCCTGCCGACTATATCTTCCGCAGATCTAACCCAATATATTTCCGATTCGACCTACTTAAAAGGATTTGAAGTTACGACGAACTCCACTAATAACTTAATGGTGAATTTAAAGAACTTTGACTACTCACTCAACTTAGGAAAAAAAGACTCGATTGTTGGGCTCCGTTTTATTCCGGGTGTAGCATTCAATGCCACCTTAGGACGCGGCGTATGGAGCGGTTTCGGCGTTCAGTTCGTTAGAAAAGAAAAAGACAAAAACGATTACAAATATGAGTTGTGTACTGCCGGAATTCAGTTCGAAGAACTCAAATACAATGCGATGTTATACAAAGATCAAAATATTCAAAAATCGTTCCGAGGACTTGCATCCGATATGAATTCCCCGGGACTACAAAAAAACCCAAGATCTCGCGCGGAAAAACAAAAAGAAGCCATTTGGAAGAAAGATTTAGGGTCAGATGAAAAGGAATGGAAAAAACAAGCTTACGGCACGTGCCAAACGCTTTTCAAAGACACAGAAAAAACTGATTTATATAAAACAGAATTTGAGTTTAGAACATTTAAAGCAGACTAAATATGAAACTTAAAAATTTATTTTTAATAGTTTTATGCGTATTTGCTTTATCGTGCAAACAAAACCAACAAACAGTTGTTGTTGCCGGTGATAGCTGGGCTACATTTATCTGCGTCTATAAAAGCTTAGATAAATCCCTCGAAAAAGAAGGTGTTTTAGACACCTCTGTAAATGCTACCTGCCCACTTACGACCAGAACTGGCATGCATGCGGAAGACTGGTTCGATTCATCTTTTCACAAGGCCACCAAAGTAGCGCTCGAGGACCCGACCGTAAAAGTACTTTATCTTAGCCTTGGAGGAAATGATTTTTTAAGTTTGTGGAATAATAAATTAAGCCCTGCCGATGAAAGCAAATTGTTTAATACCATCACTGCAAATGTTGCTGATGTTGTTCAACACTATCATCAGTTAAGGCCCGACATAAAAATTATTCTGTCGGGGTATGACTATCCCCGTTTTATCCCCAATCACCCGATCGCCGAATATAAAGAGGCTTTTGAGAATATGGGGCAACCAACACCTCTAGAGTTAAATTCTGCGATTCTTAGATATTCTGAAGTAGTTTCTAAAGGTGTTGATCAAAAAAGTTCTTTTTACATCCACCATTATGGATTAATGCACTACTATTTTGGTAACCCAGGAATGGGACTGCAGAAACTGACATCAGCGCCACCTGAAGATATCTCTTCTCCCTCAGATCCCATTGAACATGGCGGCGTTCCCAGCCTACAATCTGATCCTTCGGCCCTATTAAAATTAGACATGGCTGGAATTGAGATCGTCGATGCATTCCATTTAAGCCGCACTGCCTACGGCTACTTAGCGGATCACACGGTATCTCATTATTTGAAAAAATGGCTAACGGTAAAGCCATAGTTTGAAATTGAATCTCAAACTACTAAAACGGACTCAATATTATTTTCGACCTACGATGCTACCTTCAAACTTGATTCGTGGGTCTTTTACTTCAACTAGTTCATCTAATTCATAAATATCGCGATAACCATAACCGAACAAATTTATATAGGTAGGTATGTTAAGAGCCAACATTATAGGCTTTTCTTGCGCTACCATTTGGATGAATGCGATCAAATCGAAACGTTGATCTAGAATCCAAAATTATCGTATTTGGTTGTTTGCTCATTTTAAGAAATGTATCCAGATCAACCAGGCGCTTGGTTCTATGATCCTCTACGTTACTTACGAGATTCTTAAAATCACTAAAGCCGACCTTCGCTTTGGCATACTCTTTAGGGGCTGACATTGCACTGACTCCAATCATCAACATAAATAAAATTTGTTTTTTCATTCTTACAGCATGATAGAATGCCCACGGTAAAATCAAGATAAGTTTTAGGCGACTTTGTCTTTGGCTTGACCTAACTCAAGATCAATAGTGAACGTCGTATTTTTTTTCGTGGCGTCATAGAAGAACCGCCCGTTTGAATCCTCGACCATTTTTTTAGATAAACTCAATCCTAGTCCTGTTCCTTTGCCGGGATCTTTTGTCGTAAAAAATGGATTCATGACTTTAGATGCGATCGCAGCTGGAATTCCAGTTCCAGAATCAATCACACTGATTAAACAACGATCACCCTGTTTGGTAACTTCAATATTAATCCACCGTTCAGGAAGCGATTCGATGGCGTCAATGCTATTATTTACCAAATTTAATATGACCTGTGAAATTTGCAAAGGCTTGGCGTTTACATATATAGGCTCAGTTTGATCAAAACTAAATTTAACTTCGGAGGCTGTTAATTTCTGGGCGTACAAATCGTGAGATTCGTTAACCAATTGAACCATGTCAAACTCTTCCGTCGGATCAAAACTACCTTCGCGAGCTAATTTTTTCAGACCGTTAATAATATTTGAAATTCTAAACACAGTGCGCTCAATAGTTTGTAATTCTTTGGTAACGATAGCCGGTGGATCAT
The DNA here is from genome assembly GCA_002256935.1 of Bdellovibrio sp. 28-41-41. Lineage (GTDB taxonomy): Bacteria > Bdellovibrionota > Bdellovibrionia > Bdellovibrionales > Bdellovibrionaceae > UBA2316. The sequence continues at coordinate 50,641 of NCGL01000007.1, read as the reverse complement.
TGCGCTCTAGTTTTTTCTGCGCAATCGTCAATCGACCCAAAATAATGGTCAGTGGATTATTTATTTCATGTGCAATACCACTAGCCATTTCACCTAATGAGGCTAGTCGGCTCGATTCGGCAAGCAACAGCTGAGTCTGCTTCATTTGTGTAATATCAAAACGAATGGCGACGTAATTCACGACTTCATTTTTTTCATTTACGATGGCAGAGATGGTCGATTGAACCCAACAGTACTCGCCATTTTTGCGACGGTTTAGAATTTCACCCGTCCACACTTGACCCTTTTTTAGAGTTTCCCACATGTTTTGGAAGAAATCAGGTTTATGATAGGAGCTACTAAGCATACGGTGATCTTTACCTAACAGTTCAGGCAACGAATAGCCCGAGAGGGAGCAAAAGTTTTCATTGGCAAAAACGATCTTACCTTTTGTATCTGTAATACTGACTATGGCGGATTGGTTTAAAGCGGACATCAATTGATCAAAATAATCACCTTGTATCATATTGAGTTCTTCGGCTATTTAAAAAAAATACTAAAATCTCTATTTTTTGAGGTCTAGCTCTTGCCAGCGTGTAAACAAAGTATCGATCTTTTTAGAGGTCTGGTCCATCTCGACAAAGATCTCATAAGTGCGTTTTGAATCGGCCAGCGTTGTCTCTTGCTGAGACTCATTTTTCAATTTCTCTAACTTTTCCTCTAGTTGCGCGATCTCCTTTTCAACACCTTCAAACTCACGAGTTTCGTTAAAATTTAACCCTTTTTTTACAGCTGCCTTCTTGTCTTTTTTCGCTGACAATTTTTCTTGTTCTTTTAATAGATTCGCGCGGGCGTAGTAATCTTCCCACTGGAAGTAATCGCTGAATAACTGAATCGGCTCTGGCGGATCCATATACATAATTTGATTGCAACTGACGTCCATAAAATAACGATCATGGGTAACTAAAATAATTCCACCCGGAAAATCAGCCAAAGCTTTCTGCAATGACTCCAAAGACTCAAAATCTAAATCATTCGTAGGCTCATCCAATAGCAACAACTGACTTTCTTCAAGCATTAGCTGCGCAATACGAATGCGACTTTTCTCGCCGCCTGATAATTTTTCGACAGGCAAATCCATTTGATCGTAATTAAAACCAAATCGTTCCAGGTACGATTTAGCATACAAATGTTCGCCCTGGTATTTCACATAGTCACCTTGCGGGCAAATATTTTTTAAAACCGAAGCTTTAACATCCAGAGTTTGTTTCGTTTGCTCAAAGTATGAAACCTTAACTCCGTCAGTAAGTTGCACGGTGCCCTTGTCGGGAGCTAATTGATCCAAGATCAGTTTCAATAAGGTACTTTTCCCCGATCCATTACGTCCTAAAATCCCCAGTCTGGTAGTGCCAGAAATAAGCAAATTCAAATCGGTAAAAATATTTCTATTTTCATAAGAGAAATCTAGATTTTTAATTTCTAATAATTTCTTAGGTGTGCGTTTATCGCCGAAATCAAAATCAAAGCTTTTGTTAGAGACTTTTTGTTTTAAGTTCTCGAACTCGCTCTTGATAACGGCGTGATTTTGAATTCTGTATTTCTGTTTTGTCTGGCGGGCTTTGGCTCCGCGACGTAGCCACTCGGTTTCACGAGTTAACGTGTTCTTCATTTTTTCAACGGTCGATCGTTGTTGAGCAATTAATTGTTCTTTTCTTTCCAAATGTTCTGCTAAGTCACCATCAGTCACTAACAGGAACTTTGGATTCTTTTTATCTAAATCGAATATTTTAGTGCATGTTCTCTCTAAAAATAACCGATCATGCGTAACAAGTACGTAGGTTAATCCGGAGTCTCTTAAGAAATCCTCAATCCAAATAATAGAATCCACGTCCAAGTGATTCGTAGGCTCATCTAGAAATAGAACATCTGGTTTTTTTAAAATTTCAGCTGCGATACCAATACGTTTTTGCAAACCACCTGAGCATTCAGAAAATAACAAGTCTTCAGATAAATTGTTGAGTTCCAGTTTTGAAAGTGTTTGTAACAATTCCGCATAGTCCGGTTCGATTTCTAGTAAATGCATGAACCACGATTGCGAATCATCCATGGATACTGTTTGTTGCAAGAATCCGACTTTAAGTCCCTTGCGGTGAACGACGTCGCCTTTATCAGGCTTGATATCTTGAGCTAGAATTTTAAATAGCGTAGATTTCCCCGCACCGTTAGGGCCTATCAAACCAACTTTATCGCCCTCAAAAATACCGCAGCCTAATTCAGAAAATAATGTGCGACCACCAAAGGAATGACTCAATTTGTTGGCTGATACTAGTAAACTCACTCGGTGATCTCCACGGCTTCTTCTTCATTTAGTTGAATCAATATACGCTCAGCCAAGATTCGATTAAAGCCTTTAATTTGAGCAATCTCTTCTGCGCTAGCTATCTTAATATCATCTAAAGAATCAAAGTGCGTAAGTAAAGCTTTCTTTCGCTTTTCGCCTAATCCGACGACAAAGTCCAGCTCGCTCGACAGTGTTCGCTCTTCACGTAGCTTACGATGAAAGGTAATTGCAAATCGGTGGGCTTCATCACGGATGTTAACCAAGATATTTAGACCATCTGCCTGCTGCCTAAAAAACACCGGATTTTGCCGGCCTGGCAAGAATACGCGTTCTTCTGAAGCTTCTACTTCAGGCGATTTAAAATCGCGCTTCACGCGAGCTTTAGCTAAACCAACAACAGGAATGTGTTGTTTACCTAGCTCTCCCAATATTTTTACGGCTTGTCCCAACTGACCTTTACCACCATCAACGACGATCAATTGCGGTTCATCCCACTCCGAGTGTTTAAACCGCCGTGATAAAACTTCATACATCGATGCAAAGTCATTCTGCCCTTGCACAGTTTTAATTTTGTAACGACGATAATGGTCTTTCGAGGGCAGACCATCTTCAAAAACAACCTGAGACGCCACAGTCTCGGTCCCTTGGAAATTAGAAATATCATAGCATTCGATGCGATGAGGACGAGTCAATAGCTCTAGTTTGTTTTTAATTTCATCGAGGCCGACGAATTTTTCTTCGTTTTCAGTTAACCGTTTTTCGAAATGTGAAATTGCATTTTGCTTACACATATCTAAAAGTTTACGACCTTTTTCATCTGTTGGATAACGAACAGACACTTTGCGTTCCGTTCTGAACTCTAGAACATTCTCTAGAAGTTTATTAATATCATTGCCAAAATCACTGCCGACCAAAACCTCGTCGGGAACGATATTTTCTTCGTAGTATTGATTGATGAAGGAAACAAACCACTCGCGTTCGTCTTCGAGTGTGTCGATTGGATTTACGTCCAAAAATTGCGACCGATTGCCAATAATTCGTCCACTGCGAAAATGCAGTGTTTCGACGATACAACCACGCTCGTCTCCATAATAAGTAAACACATCCAGATCTTTTTCCATACTCTCGTTAATGACGGCTTGCTTTTGCAAGATGACTTTGATGGATTCAATGGAATCGCGAATTTTCGCCGCCATTTCAAATTTTTCCTCTTCGGCTAGCTGGCGCATGCGTTCGGACAAATGCTTTAATACTTTTTTATTCTGACCTTTTAGAAGATGCAAAGCCCCTTCGACATCCAGAGCATAGGTTGGCTGATCAACGTAGTTCACACACGGCGCTGTACAGCGACCGATCTGATAGGTCAAACACGGACGTTTACGTGAATTAAACACTCCGTCCGAACAATCGCGAATTTTAAATGTTCGATTTAGAAATTTGATCGTACCAAACACGGCGGCACCGCTGGTATAAGGGCCAAAATAGACATGAGCATCCCGTTTTACTTTGCGGCTTAAATACAAACGTGGAAATTTATCTCCCAAAGTCAGTTTGATATACGGATAGGATTTATCATCACGCAGGCGGATATTATATTTAGGCTTATTCTTTTTGATTAACGAGGCTTCAAGCAAAAACGCTTCGACTTCTGTTTTCGTCAGAATGTATTCAACGCTATGGATATTTTGAATCAATGCTCGTGTCTTACCATTGTGATCTAGATTCTGAAAATAACTACGCACGCGATTACGCAAGTTTTTAGCTTTGCCGACGTATATAATTTTCTGTACGTCGTTCTTCATCAAGTACACGCCGCTCTGAACTGGATATTCCTTCACCAGTTCTTTAAGTTCATCAAAGCGACCTCCCGGCTTATTTGCCATCAGCCGATTCTCCTGAGCCACTCGCCGATCCTTCGCGTGCGCTCAGCTCCATGATTTCTAGACGACGGATCTCGTCTCGAATTTTTGCGGCTTCTTCAAAGTCTAATGACTTCGCTAGCTTCTTCATTTTCTCGCGCAGTTTGCCGATTTCTTTTTGCAAATTTTCCGGCGGGATACTTTTTCCCGTTAGCTCTTTTTGTTTATATTCTTCTTTTAGCTGTTTTAAGTTCAGTGAACCATCGAACATTTCACCAATACCATCACTAATTTTTTTAATAATAGACGCGGGTGTAATTCCATTTTTAATATTGTGTTCCATCTGAATGCGACGACGTCGATCTGTTTCTCCCATGGCTTTCTTGATAGAATCGGTAATAGTATCAGCATAAAGAATCACTTGGCCGTTAATATTTCGGGCCGCACGACCAATCGTTTGAATCAATGATCGCTCGGAACGCAAAAAACCTTCTTTATCCGCATCAGTAATACAGACTAGACTGACTTCAGGAATATCCAAGCCTTCTCGCAATAAATTAATACCAATCAAAACGTCAAAGACACCCAAACGTAAGTCACGAATAATTTCACTGCGTTCCATCGTGTGAATTTCGCTGTGAAGATATTTTACTTTTACATTCATGGATTCAAAAAACTCTGTTAAATCCTCGGCTGATCGTTTAGTTAATGTCGTAACTAAAACACGCTCTTTTTTATCTACACGAATGCGGATTTCTTTTAAAATATCATCCACCTGAAATTTTACGGGACGAATCTCGACGATAGGATCAATTAAGCCAGTTGGTCTAATGATTTGCTCAACAATGATGCCTTCACTTTTTTCTAATTCATAATTGGCAGGTGTCGCCGAAACGTAAACGACTTTATCCATGTTGCTTTCGAACTCTTGAAAATTCAGAGGGCGATTATCCAAAGCCGATGGCAGGCGGAATCCATGCTCTACAAGCGTGGTTTTGCGCGCACGATCACCGCGATACATGGCGCCCAGCTGCGGAACGGTAATATGTGATTCATCGATGATAGTGATGAAATCAGGTGGAAAGTATTCAATCAATGTCGGAGGTGCTTCGCCCGGACCACGTCCCGTTAAATGCCGTGAGTAGTTTTCGATCCCTTGGCAAAACCCCATATGTTCGATCATTTCGATATCATAATAAGTTCGCTGCTCCAAACGCTGAGCTTCTAGAAATTTCCCTTGAGTTTTCAGTTCAGGCAAACGAACAAGCAATTCATCTTGAATCGTTTTGATAGCCAGTTTTAAATTGTCTTCGCTCGTCGCATAGTGACTGCCCGGGTAAATACCAATTTGGTCCAGGTCCCCGACGACTTCGCCCGTTAACGGATCAAACCAAGAAATACGCTCGATATAATCACCAAAGAACTCCACTCGAATGGCTTTTGAATCTTCGTAGGCCGGAAACAATTCAACAATATCACCTCGTACGCGAACGGTGCCACGATGGAAATCAACATTGTTGCGTTCGTACTGGATACGAATTAATTCACGAATAAAATCATCCCGCCTGACTTCAGTATCACGAATCGCGTGCACCATCATGTCTTCATAGGCTTCGGGTGAACCCAAACCATAAATACATGACACACTGCTGACGATGATCACATCACGACGATCAAATAATGAACGCGTGGCCGAATGCCGCATGCGATCGATTTGATCATTGATAGCAGAATCTTTTTCGATGTAGGTATCCGTCGAAGGAATATAGGCTTCGGGTTGGTAGTAATCATAAAAGCTAACAAAATACTCAACAGCATTGCCGGGAAAGATTTCTCTAAATTCAGAATACAACTGCGCCGCTAAAGTTTTATTCGGTGCTAAAATTAACGCCGGAACATTCAACTGCTCAATCACATGAGCCATCGTGAAGGTCTTACCGCTACCCGTAACGCCTAAAAGAGTCTGATGTTTAAGTCCCCGCTTAAAATGATCCATCAACTGTTCAATAGCCTTCGGCTGATCCCCAGACGGTTCAAAATTCGAGACTAATTTAAAGTTATTAACAAACCTTTTAGTCTGACCTTTTTTCGCGTCACCTTTCGCTTTAGACATGATCCAATCCTTATGTGCCCATCTGATTTAGTAAAATAATACTACCTATTTTAAGCTGCAAGAGGAAGGAATTTCAAGAAAACCTATCATTTCACAGTGTGGTTAGAGATGAATTTCCGAGCAGCTTATTCATTTGAGATTTAAATTCGGGTCGACTTTTGGTCCACTAGGCAATGGGGGACATTAAATGTCATTTTAGAGAGTATCCCGAATCAAAAAATGGGAAAAACATTTCAAGAAAAACCGCCCACGAAGACCCGCGAGCAAACCTCAATTTTTGCAGATAAACATACGTAATTATAGAGTTAATTATTGACACTTATTTACCTACTATTTATATTGCCCGTAATGCAACTGCAATTTTTACCTCAAAAAGATTTACGAGCGATCAAAGCGGCCAGCCACGGTGGAGTGAGCTTAAAGAAACGTCGCAAAATCGCGCGCCCGTTAATTCCAGGCTGCGTGACTCATGTTGTATTTAAATCGTCCAAGGCTAAGGGCAATTTATCGTTCTACACCCATAAACAAACAGTAAATAAACTCTTAAAAGAGAAATCAAAGAAGTTCTTCATCGAAATTTTGGATTGGGTGAATATGGGAAATCATCTGCATCTTAAAGTTAGATTCAAAGATAAAAAGCGCTTCGGGCAGTTCTTAAAATCATTCGCCGCGATGCTGGCAAGATCCATCACTCAAGCGAAAAAAGGAAATCCTTTCGGAAAATTCTGGGATGGATTGGTTTACACTCGTGTCTTGCTGTCAAAAATTGAAGAGCTTGGATTAAAAGGATATTTCGAAGGCAATCACAGACAACGGGAGCTTGGTTATCAGCAACGAGAAGAATATCTTAAAAGATTTAATCAGTTCCTTTACCGACTCAAACAATCCAAAGCTCGCGCTGGTCCGTTAAGCACCTCATAGATGTACAAACCTAAACTCAATCTGACACATTTAGAGTGAACCAAGGTAAAAACCTAAATTGAATGCAAAGTGAATCAGGATCGCACCGGCAACAGACTTATTTCTGAATATGAAAAAGCCGCAGGCCAATCCAAGGAATAATGTGTAAATCGTCTGATAAACAATGAAAGTATGAATTTCTTTGGGTACGAACCAAATGGAGTGCAGATGCGAATAAGAAAACATAAGTGAAGTGACCACCCAGGCGATGATAGGCTTTCTGCCCAACCACTCAATGGGCTGCCAAAGGAAAAATCGAAAGATAAGTTCTTCTAAAATAGGCGCAACTAAGAGAAGGAACATAAGAGTCTCAGTTCCTCTTAAGTCGAAGGGAATTTGAATTCCGGCGAAGCCCGCAATACGAAAAATTGCGAAACCGGCAATCAGGCTGCCAACTGAGCAAATTAACATCGGTCTGGTGATCTTAAAATATTTAAGAAAGGTATGACCAGCGAGAAAGCCCGCGATGCTTACGTCGACAACTTCAAACCCGTAAGATGCGTATGCACCAAGTGTATCTAACCATTGGGTAAATGCAAATCGAATGATGAGATAAATGCAGGCGAGCAAACTCCAGAATGCCAATCGATTATCAAAGACTTTAAGAGGCGACGAATGATCTGACATTATTGCTCCTACCCTACCATTGTACAAACATCTTGTCCAAATCGGTATTCGACAAAGGTCATGATTAAAACCCAAACCTTTTACACGCGGCTCGATCGTTTGGAATAGTGACATTTCGCCTGCACACCGGACTGCGCCTTACCCTTTCTTACTACCACCTAAACACTCAGGGCTGTCATAACCGCCGTGTTTTTTTTCTTTGTCCCATTCCGCAGCCGTATAAGCGCGGATAGACAAAGCATGCAATCCTGATTTCAATTCATCAGCAAGCACAGCATAGATTTTTTGGTGTCGTGCTATTTTAGCCAAACCTTCAAAGACTGGCGATACGACGACAACCTTGAAGTGGCTCTCTGATCCCGCGGGAACACTGTGGTTTCCCGATTCGTCTTCGATATGTAAAAATATAGGGCTAAGTTCTTTTGATAGTTTATCGTTTAATCTTTGATTTCGCATACTGGAGGCCGATCTTAGCTAATGTAACAGGAGTTGAGTTCAAAACATTCTTCTCGATACTTTTCGCTTTAGTCAACGCCTTCGAAGCTAAAATCTGCGCCAGCGGATGCCCAACTGGCAGAGATTCAAATTTGCCATCATTTATCCAGTCACCCGCCACGCGTTCTGCTAAATCAAACGCTTTGGGAACTTTGGCTTTCAAAATAAAACTGCCCGGGAAATTTAATTCGAATTTTTCGCCCTCAGAGAAGGATTGGAACGAATCAGGACCAGACCCATTGTCTTCGTCGCGTGCTTGAGACGAGGTTTGGAATTCCTCAGCACCACCAACCGGCTGGCCTTTCGTTTCCACCGCATCAGCATCCAACTGACTCGGGCGACGCTTCTCAGCTTTCGGCTTTTCAGAAACAACCTCGTCCGCATCATCCACTTCCGCTTCGTCGGCATGCAGTCGTTCATTCGCATGCTTTTTAGGTGCCGAATGATGAGCGTGCGAATGTTTCTTTTTCTTTTTATTGTCGTGGTCTTTTATAGATGGCATAGATTGTCCTTCTCAAGTTTTAAAAGCTCTACCGTGACTAAATGGTAATCTTCTTTCGCCGACGATTTGGACGAATAGATCGATTTCGATGTTGCCAAAGTATTCTTAGCGTCCGAAGAGACGCGAATATAGCTCTTGAGTAAAATATCCGGGTATTTTTGAATAAATGCATCTAAATACTCACTACTCATTTTCTCTCGCGCATCATATTTCGTAAAAAGCACTTTAATGTCAGCTGTGATCTTGAAATCCTTTTTGATGTCCTGCAGCTCTTGATAGTTTTTCTCAAACCCTAGGATCGAGAACTTATCAGGGTTTACCGGAAGGATCACCATATCGCTGGCCACTGTCACCGCTGTATTCGTCGCAGACAGCGCCGGCGCAGTATCGATGATGATTAGATCATAGTTAAGGCTAATTTGATCAATCTGACTTTTCACAGATTCTGACCAATTTCTGTTGGAATTGATCATCGCCCGCTCAAGCACGGAATTGTTCAAACTGGATGGAATCAAGTCGATATTTGAATTAATAGGCCTAATTGCAGACTCAATTGATACTTTCTTTTCAAAAACATCTAACCATACCGGAGCTGTCTCGTCTGTATGGCCCAATGCGAACGTTAAGTTGGCTTGTTGATCAAGATCGATAAACAAAACTTTGGCTCCGAGCATTGAGGCGCGTAATCCAATGTTTAAAGCCGACGTGGTCTTAGCGACCCCGCCTTTTAACATTTGAAATGAAATTACTTTTTTAGGGTATTTAAATTCACGTTTACCTAAGTACTCGCGCACAAGTTCGGCCGGCAAGTAACTTAAGTTTTGATTCAGCCCAAAGTGAATCGAAAAATCGGCTTTCAAATCAGCTAACGACATTCCCACGACTTCGGCTAAATCAATCGCCGACAAACACACCGCTGATTTCGATGTTAAACTCTGACTCTCTTCAATCATTCGAATCATAGAATCCCTCCGTAGTTATCTATAACATAAGAAGGATAACCCTAAAGGTCAAATTTTAATAAAGACAGCATCGCTATCTTTTTCAATTGTGAATTTCGTTTGAATTAAACGTTTGATGTAACTGCGAATCACTTCTATATCATACTCTACAAAGTGCTCATCTAAATACAAATCCTTCAGCGGAATCACTACATGGCCACTTTTTGAATGAGTTTCAGCTGAAAATTCGCCTGTGAAATAAACTAATAACTCTACCAAATCCTTATCTAGTTTTGCGACTTCCACTGACCGAATTTGCAATTCTCCCGAAATAGTTTCCGCTGCATGAGGATGCACTTTCTCGATCGTCAGTTGATATTTTCTCACAGGCTTCACCTCAGCCTGTGTAGGCAATCCAAAAATGCCCGTAAAAAAAGTATCTAAAAACTTCCATTGATACGCATACGCCATCGAACAATGAAAACCATCTTCGAATTTATAGAAGAACGTATTTTCATGAGTCTTAGCCGCCAGCTTTTCATAATTATCTTCAGGAAACACAATGGGATCTGTTTTCGTCGCGATCGCATAAAAATTATCGGGTACTCGAGTTTGCTGGTTAAAAAACTGATAGTCTTTTTTGAAATCACCGGAGTAAAACTCTGAGGGTAAATACTTTTGCCACTCTGGCTGAAACTTATATTTTTTTTCAAACCATGACCATGCACTATTCACCCAGCGTGGAGTTAATGAAAATAACGACGACCAAAAGGAAGCCAACTCGAAATTCTCTTTACCTTCCAGATCTTGAAATCGACGACTGCTCCAAAGGTCCATTATAAAAGGTTTTGCTCCATTTTGCATTTGCGCATGAAACGATGCTTTCAAGTCCACAACCGGACAAAACAATACGGTCTTATCAAAATATTTATGATTCTCTTTCTGATTGATCAAGCTGGAAAGCAGAACACCATTTGCCCCTAGGCTGATTCCCATCAAATGAACTTTACCTATCAAGCCGGACAATTTAGGGTGCTTACGAAGCTGCTCGATCAAATACAGGTTTTCAAATGCTTCCTTAGGTCCGCCGATAATTACATTTTCATTATTTACAAAATGATCACCACTTGTCGAATTTTCTAGCACCAATATGTGGTAGTCATTCAGCTCCGTCAGCATAAACAGCATATAACGTTCGGCAATCAGCTCATCAACATTGGCGTATACCCCCGGGCGAATAATAATGAGATCACGTTTTTCCTCTGAACGCAGGCCCCATAAAGCCCGCGTTTTTAAACCATTCGGGAAATTCAAAAATGAATATTTAAAAAACGGATGATTATGAAATGAACCTCGTTGAGAAATAATTTTCAGTACGTTCATCATGTTATTTTTTGAGTACACGGGTTTACAGCGCTGAATAAAATCATCCAACACTAATGACTTTGATTGCAGTGGCCCCGCCGCCGACAGTGCTAGGTTCAGCTCTGAAAATGAACACCGGCTTGCCATATCCCAAACAGTCCCAGGGTACCAACCAAGCAGTCCTTCTAGTGTTTTGCGCAAGAATATAGGATAACGCGATTTAACGTTCGGATTGTTTTTATAGGTCATTTCCATTTGGATAAATTCGTTATCAAACGATTGCCAAAATTCAGGATTGTGAGCCCACGCCAAAGATCCCGATAGCAAAGATACTAAAACTAAAAGACGTATCATCATATTATAATTTTTTTGCATCCAGCGATTTTAAAAAATCAGAGACTAGCTGAGTTCGTTTCTCTCCCGAAACAGGACGAACGCCGCGAGGATAAATTTTGTATAATTCAGGGTTTGCATCTAATAAAAAGCGCGACATAGCTACTTTTCTAAACGCACCATTTCTTTTACGTTCAAGACATTTCGTCATCAGCAAAATTTCTTGGGCTCGGGTGATACCTACATAGAATAAACGCCGCTCTTCATCGACGTCTTGTCCCAGATTTTTATGCGGTAGCAAATCTTCTTCGATCCCGCACAACATCACCACAGGGAACTCAAGTCCTTTAGAGGCATGCAATGTCATCAATTGAACTTTATTTTCTTCCTCATCACCCGCCAGCATTTCATCGCGCAACATCAGGCGATCTAGGAATTCTTTCAGCATAAATAAATTCATGCCGTTTTTCTCTAGGAACGAAAATAAAATACGCGCAAAGATTTCAACTAATCCCCATTTACGCTCACCAACAGACGCATCATCTGACAAACTGTACACATATTCTCGGTAACCCATTTCACGAAACACTTCTAAAAATGAAGTTTCATTAGATCCCGGGGCCACCATTTTCTTCGGCAATTCAGAAAGGAAATATAACAAGCCATCGATTCCTTCACCCGCCTTAGGGATGATCCCTTGCTCGCGCCAGCGACGGCACGATTCGGCGAAGGTAATTTCGTTAACTTTAGCGAAATCATTTAATTTTTCAATCGTAGTCTCGCCAATACCGCGGGGAGGAACATTGATAATACGTTTTAACGTCACGTCTTTGCTTTGGATCGCCTGACGGATAAACGCAACCAGGTCTTTAACCTCTTTACGCTCAAACAGCGACGATCCACCTGTAATGGTGTATTCAATACGATTTTTCTTGAGAGCACTCTCTAGCCACGCACCCTGAGAGTTTGAGCGGTAAAGAATCGCGATATCTTTGGCCTTGTAGCCCTCTTTTACAAAACTCAGAATTTCAGAGGCGATAAATTCACTTTCAGCCTCTTCATTTTCTAAAATGAATAATTCTGGGATGTGATCTTTAACTTTCTTGCTCTCGGATTTTAGAATCTTACCATGTCGAGATTTATTTTTACTAATCACGTCGTTGGCAAAGTGCAAAATTGAGGAAATCGAACGATAGTTACGTTCCAGCTTAATCACTTCGCAGTTCTTATGCGATTTAGGGAAGCTCAAAATATTTTGAACTTCGGCTCCGCGCCAGCCGTAGATCGACTGATCATCATCACCAACGACCGACAAATTGTCATGCTGGCCGATCAGATGATTAATCAGTTTCATTTGCGTAGCATTAGTATCTTGAAACTCGTCGACCATAATCTGCTTGTACTGCGCTTGCACTTCGGCCTTGATATGCGGAAATTTATTAAACAGTTCTAACGGTTTTAATAATAAACTTTCAAAATCCACCACGCTGAGCAGGTTTAATCGCTTTTCATATTTGGGTGCCAAGATCTCGGCCATTTGATGGTACTCATCATCAATCGTTGAATTGTGTTTCTTATTTCGAATGTTTTGGATCAAACCATATAGATGTTCAAGATCGTATTTATCTCGGCCAACAACTTTGATTTCTTTTAACATCTCTTTAAGAATAGCGAATGTATCTGAGGTATCGATGATACCGAAGTTTTCATCCAGCTCTAATTCTTTATGATATTTTTTAATTAACTGCAGACCGAACGAGTGAAAAGTGCCTGCTGATATTTTCTTGGCCGATTTACCGACCTTTACAGATACGCGATGTTTTAACTCACGAGCCGCTTTATTAGTGAATGTCAGAACCAAGATTTGTTCTGCTTTAGCCACGCCTTCCGCAATCATGCGTCCTGTGCGGGACACCAATACCGTGGTTTTTCCTGATCCAGCACCAGCCAAAATTAAAAGAGGCCCATAATTATGGGCCACGGCTCTTTGTTGCTCGGGATTAAGTCCGGAGTACCACATTGAATGAATTACTGACGATTATGAATAAGAAGTTTTACTTCATCAGAAAAAACCACTTCGATTTTATCTGGCTGAACAGAACGAACGACACCAATACCAAATTTTGGATGATTGATTTTGTTCGCAATTTCAAACTTAGCTTTCAAACTGTATGGTTTTTCTTCCATGGCAGCTAAAGAATCAACCAATGAATTGTATTCAGATTGGTGATTTGATTTACGCTGACTAGCACTTGGTGCGCGTGCTGCACGCGGCTTCCCTGTTGACGTCAATTTTTTTGCTTTAGGTAATTTGAACGTTTTTTTCGAGTGGCAAACTTCACATTCAATTTTAGCTGTCGTCTCGTTCGTGTGAGCTAATACTTTGTGATAGCGATCAATATCACATTTTTTACAAAATGTATGAACCGATTTCGCTACCGGTGGAAGTTCTGTAAGTACATCTGCCATTCTATCTCCTAGGATTAAAACCGTTCTGGTTTTAATATGTTATCAGTAACTTTTTTTTAATACCCTTTCGGTCTATAAATACTTAAGGGTGCTTTCAAATCTTTGCTAAGAATCTCTGAGGCGTTTAAGTAAAAGGGACCCTCATTATTCTGAATTTTGTTCTGAATTTCAATCATTGATTTCTCGTCGGCTGGATTTATTTCAAAACCCGATTTCTCGTACTGCTCTAGGAACTCAAGGTCGACGTCTTTTGAAAAAAACAATTCCCATGTATTCGCATTAACTTGAGCTCGGTAGGTCACCGTTTTCGCATGAGAATGCACCGGAGCATAGGCCCCAATCACCTCTAAATGCCCGTAATGCGAATGCAACCGTAACGCGGGACTTCCCCACTGAGTCATTCCCGAGCACAATTCCACATTGGCGTACCACAAACCAAATGCTTTAGATAAAAAACCCAATCCATAAAATTGATCCTGTTTATCCAAAAAGCTATTCACAGAGCACAAATTATGAGCAACCCATTCACCCTTGTGCATCGTAGGAATGATAATAAACAAAGACAACGGCACATAATCGATGTCGCCAAAGTCAGGCAGCTTAGCCTTTAGGCTCGCCGGCAACTTGTCTTTCTTATAAGCAAACCCGCAAACAAACCCAGGCATAACAGCACAATCATAAAACACCCATCGAGGCATCGGCATTGCTGACGGCCCAAACGCTATATTCTCGATATGGTAGATATATTCTGCAAACGGCAATTCTTTTAGGTCTAATGGATCTTTAATGATAGGTGGCTTTGAAAACCAGTCCAGACGATGTTTTTTGCCTGGTTGGCTGATCAGATTTTCATCCCGGACGAACACGTAAGGTACGATGTCAGGGTTCTGAAACCAATTCACTTTTTCTTGGAAAATTTGATTTACATCCACCGGTTGATTATAGGGCCCAAAGAACCTATCTCCAAGTCTTAAATTTTTAAGTAGCCACGAAATAACAAATGTTTAACTGACACGACGTTTCTCTAACCTAACTTTGTCCAAATTTCTTAAGTGAAAATCAGCGAACAGGAAACCAATCGATGTTAAGACACCTTAAAGTTTCCGAATCCGACGTTGATGCCTTTTTTGTAGACTTCTCAACTAACTCAATCAAAAGTTTCCGAATTTCTTTTGCAGCGCTATTAGAAAGAGCCATTGGGCCTGTATAAAACAAATCTGAATCACTTAATGACTCCATTGCCTGCAATCCTTTAAGTCTCCAATTTGAATGATGTCTGTTAACAAAAGGCGAATCGTGACCAACATGGGTTATAGACGGTCCCATAGTTAATCTTTTTTTCTCTTCCACAATTAATCTATTTTCAAGTAAAAATTCGACAACCTTGGCAACCAAAGCCCTATTGAGATTCAAATAATTGGCGATGGCGCCGATCGAACCCAGACCTTCAATCGAAACACCAAGACGGATTGCGCTATAGTACCACTGCGAGTAAAAGGTTGCTTTATCATTTTCAGAAAATGCTTCGTGCTTCACCCGATTTTTTAAATTTTGAGATTTGGCCCTATGACTCTCAATTTGTTCTTCTAAAACACGCTTGAGTTCGAAACTTCCTGCTCTACTTTTTTGAACTAACAATAGAAAGAAATCACGTTCTATGTTAGATAAACCCATAAATTGCGCCACACCTAGAGCGTGTTCAAGACTGAGTTCACGGTTTCCACGAAATACTTGACTCATAACTACAGAATTAACATCAAGACTCTTGGCCAAATGTCTTAATTGTCCATGACCACCCTTCGGTTGCTCAGAGATCCAACTATTGACGAACTCCTTGTAATCTGAATAATCAAAAACAGACATAGCGCTCCTTATTGGGAAAATTAAAGTTAGCACTTTTGTTTATTTTGTAAATAACAATTAGCATAATAAATGTAGTGAAGCTGAAAAAATGCGTTAATACTGTGAATGCTATAATTGCACCTTAATAAAGGAGATTTGAGTGAAAATAATTTTTTTAGTAGCAACAGTACTGTTTTTTGAATTTTCCATTCACGCACGTTCCGGTGGAGTAGACGGTGGTGGAGGCCGAGCAATCATATGCCGAAATGCCGACAACACTATACGTAGTGCCGAAGTCCTAGATCTTTATGAGGGACGTGTCCAATATTTGCTCAACTACAAAGACGTCAATAGTAAATGGACCGAACAAATTGATCATATTCTATTAAATTCAGGCTGGAACGAGGCTTCAAAAACAAATTTGTTTACTAAAAATACGTTACAGTGGATTTCCCATATAAAATCTAATATGCGATTTCTTCCGCAGGACGCCAGTTTGACTTCAATCAATGACTCACATGAGGCGATTGCTCCCGTTGGATGCACGATAGAGCAAGCTGTAAACTACATAAATGATAGTCTCATATTGTTTGATGGCAACATATGGAATTCATTTTCAGAGACTCAAAAAGCAGCTCTAATCATGCATGAAGCTATTTACCGAGAACTTAGGGAATATCCCCACCAAGAAAAGGATTCTATTCGCGCTAGGCATTTCAACGCCTATCTATTTTCAGGAGGTCTTGTTGATAGCACCGTGATCGACCTGCTTGTTCTTCTGCCTCCGGAAAAACTGGTCTTGTGCAGCGGTTATGATGATAACGGAAAGTACACTCAATTCCAAGTAACTAGTTTAAATAAAGACAATCAAACATCTAAATTTTTCTTTCAATATTTAAATGGGCGAACCATGCTAACGAGGACAACTCTAGAAATTAACTATGTCAGCGGCGCAATCGCAGTTGAAATAGCCAGGGAACTCATCAACCCTTCTCACCCGCTGGGGAATGGCATTTATCTCGTTGGCCAAACAAAGTCAGCATTCGAATCTGGTGATCGGATTAGCCTTTCTATCTCGCAGAATGCGGATAAAACTCCAAGGGTCACTTTACATGGTCGATCAGCTTTAGATAACTCTACTTTTGATACGGCGCTTACCTGTAAGTAGAAAGTGATTTAGATTTGGACTGAGTTTTAGCATCAGTCCAAATCTAAAAATTACAAAAATTCTAACTCTTCAGGGGTCCGGCTCAGGTCTGAATGACTAAATTCGATCGTTATACCTGCGATAAATTAGCCTGCCATCGATAAACTTCTCTATTATGAGAAGCACAAAGAACTCTCAGATTTTCTAGCTTGTTACTTCCTCCGGACCAAATGGGTTGAATGTGATCTATCTCCAAACGCCATGTTGAGCCGCATTGTTTACCTGAGTGTTTATCTTTGTATTGGCAGCATTGATCTCTTCGAAATATTTGTCTTTGAACATTCACTGGAATCGCCTGCCTTGCTCCTTGGCTGGATTTTGGTTCCTTAACTGTACTTGACCTACTTACCACTCGTGTTTTGTCCTTCTGCTGAATTATTTTGTCGCTGACATACTCTAAGACCTGATCCCAGTTACTACCATTTGGTAGTGAATTAGAAAGCAATTCTCGCATTTTCATCAATTTCTGCCACTGGGCTTTGGAAAATGTTATTTCAAGTCGAACAGATTCATCTTTTTGATGATTGGTTTTAATTTGCTCCTTAAGCTGAATATCAAGCGCACGAGTTACAAGAACTTCAGACTCCGAAAAAGACTTATTAGCTAATTGTTCTATGAGGTCCAATTTTGACTGCACATCGATTTTTGTTTTAGATATAACTTGTTTTTCCCTAATAGATTTTTGAAGTAGCGACACCTGAGCTAAATTAATCTCGCCAGATTCTAGCTTATCAATAACTTCCGGAACATCGAAAGACAAACGAGCGGCATCAATCCTCCTTTGAGCTGATCCATTTGCGTAACCAATGCTCTTTGTCAGGTAATCAAACAAGCTACTGAATCCTAACTTTAGGTAAAGTTTTCGCCTTTCTACTTCTACAATATGAATCAGAATCTCAGCGAGAATTTCTCGTTCACTGGCGACAAGTGATTTTAGATTAGCATCTAGATTTTGATTGGTTACTTTTTGCAAACTCATGAACTACCTCTTTTTATAAAAAAGATATAACACGGGTTTTTAATTCTCGATTTTTGTGATTTTTATCTGATCGAAAAATATATGAAGTGACTCAATATATTCTTTTAAAAGCGGCTAAAACGGCCTCATTGAAGAGTTTTTGTCACAAATTACCCCGGGCGCGTGGGGAAAAATTCAATTCAAATTAAGCCAATTTAAGACACCCAAAACGATGTCAAATAAAAAATATCAACGCAAATTTTTATAAATGTAACCTACGTCTTTTTTATCGTTCGAAGTTTCTCAACATTAGACGAACTAAAATTCAGGCGATTAAGAGTATACTTTACAAAACAATCTCTAAGGATTGGTATTTGTCATCGCTTTCAAAACAATAAAATTTTCCAGGTGTATCCTTAGAAATCTCAAACTCATTGGATGACTTGAGAGTTATGTAAATGTGCGCGTAGCAATCAATACCGTCACTACGCTTCACTCGCTGCACATAATTCCATGCGCTTTGATCTATAAAAAATGGTACATTCTGTGAGTTATAAAGCTGCACCGGTCCTATCGATTTTATTGAGGCTTTTGCAAGGTTAAGCTCTTCATTTAATTTAGCATAATCAATTTTCGAAAATTTTTGTTTAGCAAACTCAAGAATCGTCGCCCCTACCCCTTCAACGGCCCCGTCATTTCCTCAGGCTTAACCCACTGGTCAAACTGTTCCGGAGTCATCAATCCCAGCTTCACCGCCTCACCCTTCAAAGTCGTCCCGTTTTTATGAGCCGTCTTCGCAATTTTCGCCGCGTTGTCGTAACCAATATGTGGATTCAATGCCGTTACCAGCATCAACGAGTTATCCAAATGTTTTTTGATTTGCACTGTATTCGCCTGGATGCCGTCTAAGCAGTTTACGCGGAAGCTATCTAAACTATCAGACAACAAACGCACGCTGTTCAAAACGTTAAATACGATCACGGGTTTAAAAACGTTAAGCTCAAAATGGCCGTTCATTCCGCCGACTGTTGTTGCGACGTCGTTACCGATGACTTGAGCGCAAACCATAGTCATTGATTCGCTTTGAGTTGGATTCACTTTACCCGGCATGATCGAGCTTCCTGGCTCGTTTTCAGGCAACAACAATTCTCCGAAACCACTGCGTGGGCCGCTACCTAACAAACGAATGTCATTCGCGATTTTCATTAACGATACAGCTAGTGTTTTCAAAGCACCGCTGACTTCAACTAAAGCGTCGTGAGTTGCTAACGCTTCGAATTTGTTTTCTGCAGAAACAAACGGAATTCCCGTTTCTTTAGCTAAGAATTGAGACACCGTTTGCGAAAAATCTTTATGTGCGTTCAAACCCGTACCTACTGCGGTTCCGCCGATGGCTAGCTCATGCAAATGAGGCAATGTGTTTTTCACGCGCACGATACCGTGTTTAATTTGAGTCGCGTAGCCAGAGAATTCTTGGCCCAATGTTAACGGCGTCGCATCCATTAAATGAGTGCGGCCAATTTTTACGATTTTTTGAAATTCATTTTGTTTTTTCACCATCGACACATGAAATGCGTCCATAGCCGGCAACAAACGCGTGTGGATTTGATCGGCCACAGCGATATGCATTGCTGTTGGGAATGTGTCATTTGAGGATTGACCTTTATTAACATCATCATTGGGATGAACGTCTTTTGAAGGCAGTGTTAAACCCAGCATTTGCATAGAACGATTCGCGATCACTTCATTCGCATTCATGTTCGATTGTGTGCCCGATCCTGTTTGCCACACAACCAATGGAAAATGGTCGTCCCATTCACCTTTAATAACTTCGTCACATGATTTTACAATCAGGTCCGTTTTCTTAGAATCTAACAATCCCAATTTCTGATTGGCCATGGCTGCTGTTTTTTTAAGCAGGCCCATGGCTTTGATCATTTCGCGAGGAAAACGATCGCCGCCGATTTTAAAGTTTTCAATTGAGCGCTGAGTTTGAGCGCCCCACAAAGCACTGACTGGAACTTTCACATCCCCCATGGTGTCTTTTTCTGTTCGGAATTCTTTATCTGCCTTAATTTCTGCTAAAGTCTTTTTCATAAATTCTCCTTAAACATTTCAAATCTAATTTCTATGTACCATACCCACGTGGGCTTGATCCGTTGGGTAAATCACCAGCTCCTGCACATTCACATGCTTCGGCTGATTCACACACCAACTGATCGATTCCGCAATATCATCACCCGATAGTGGCGTCATTTTGTCGTACACCTTATCAGCTAAATTTTTGTTGCCAAGTCTTACAGTGGAAAACTCCGTATTCACCATGCCGGGTTCAATATTAGTGACGCGAACATTACAGCCATGCAAATCTTGCCGCATAGCTTCGCTCAGTGCGCGAACCGCAAACTTAGTGGCGCAGTAAACCGATCCGCCCGGGTAAACCCAGCGACCAGCGACGGAACCCAAATTCACAACGTATCCCGATTTTTTTGCCGCCATCACTTTAACAATAGGCAGCGCAAACGACAGCAAACCTTTTACATTCACATCGATCATAACTTCAGCATCATCCCATTTTAGATCCTGAATCTTGTCGGTACCCTTGGCCAGGCCGGCGTTGTTGACCAAAACATCAACTATCGAAATCAAATCAGAATTTTCTTTTTGCCATTTCTTAACCGCTTTCGAGTCGGCGATATCTAGTTTGACTGCCGTCACCGAGCAACCGCTGAAATCCTTTTCTATCTTGGCTTTCACCTGTTTTAGAACGTCCAAACGTCGGGCCACTAGAACTAACGAAAATCCATCTTTTGCCAGCCGACGTGCCGTCGCCAAACCAATTCCCGAGCTCGCTCCCGTAATCATAGCGACCGGCTTGGTTGCTACCTTGTTCATTTTTTTACTGCTTTTTGAATTCGTTTTTTTGATCATCGGATGAAAACCTCTAAATAAAGCTTTTATAAAACTCTTGACTGAAGTCGAGTTTGAAAACTATCTTTTGTTTTATAGCTCCTACCCAATAAAAACAATAAATTTAGTTTTAGATTTTAGTTAAACATCTAGCTAGATATTCATCTAAGAAGAAAGAGGCCGTTAGAAATGGAAATTAACTCGATCAATCGCTATCAAGTATTTGTACTATTCGTAGTTTTGTTTTTCACACTACGTGTTTTCTTGAAAGTGTAACTCAAATTGTAACTCGCTGACTCGCCTTAAACTAATTAAGCGATACGATTTTTGTTTTCGGGTAGTAGAAGGACAGGATTTCTTTAAAACTCTTTTTCATCACGCCCATCTGACGACTGCCCCACTGGCATAGCCCAACACCGTGACCATAGCCTTTACCGACAAATTCAATTTTATCTCCATGAATGCTAGATTCAAACCAGGTGCTCTTCATACGTGTAGATCCTATTTGCATTCGCAGTTTCTGCGCATCAAAGGCCTCAAAGGACGAGTCCGCTCGCTGCACATCCACCGCATACGCCCGCCGGATAGGGTTAAACGCGCTCACGATTTGCTTAAAAGGTCCAAAGTATTTCTCGATCTCGCGTTTTGGAATTTCCATTCGCCACGTGCGGCCCTGACAATAAGGATCGCGCACTTCCACATCGGACTGGGAATCGCCAAAAACTTTCTTGGCCGACGAAGTCTGGCCTCCACATTCCGAATGATAATAAGCCTTAAACAAATTTCTGTTTTCATCAAATAAAACCATGTTAGCAGTATCATCCAATAGCGGCTCTAAATGCGGGTCATCTGTGTGTCGATAGACTTGATCTTTAATTGATGATTCAACATCAAAAACCTGATTTTTTCGTTTCTCTGACATAAACAAGGCATATGACCTGGCAGCCACGATTTGTGCTTTTAAAGTTTCTTTTGGCCAATTTGCCGGCATCTCGGACGATACGACACCTTTTAAATAGTCGCGCAGGTTCACATAGGCAATCACATCAAAGCTATCATTACGCTTGTACACCTGAATAAAATTATTGATAGATTGCGCGCCAATTTTTAGGTCATTCCCCTTGATAAATAAAGACGTCGTTTGCATCGACGGCGCGCCGTTGTCCTTTTGCAAAAACAAAACGCTTTGATTCCACTTGCGCTTCAACTCTATAGATAACTTTTTTTGCGACAAAGGTGCGATCGCGACGTTGCGAAACGAGTCTGCTTTGTTAACGACCACAATCTGCTCACCGCGAATAGACACCTGTTTCAATTTTTCAAAAATACGAATACGCACCCAAGAGCTATCTATCCCCTTCGGCGAAGCTGAAACAATATTCGGCGATGCCGCAAGAGAAAGCCCGGAGAAGGAAAAACAAATAATGAATGATACAATTTGATGATTTTTTAAGCGCACTTAATCAGCCTAGAGCTGGCCTTGATCTCGATCCAGTCTAGTTGAGTAAATTAGGAAAAAGGTCGGTCCAGCCTAGTCGGGACGCGCCCGCTAAGGTATCGCCAGCAGGCGTTTAAAGTCATTCCAGACAATTCGTTTACGCTGCTGATCGTTAGGATCAACTAGCGGCGATAACGTTTCTAGAACTTTATGGCGTCCTGATGTGTAAATAGTCTCTTTAGCAGTGATCTCATTACGAAAGAAAACAATTTTAAATGGCGACGTCCAATGAGCGGCTTTCTCAAAGAAATCAGGTTCCGCATTGGTTGATAGCCACACCATCAATACATTATGGTCATGCCCACCTAAAGCTTGATTCATTTTTGAGAGCATTTCTGATTGTGCGCGCATGCGTGTTTCAAAATCAGCGTCATCGCTAAAGAACACAAATACGTGTTGAAATCGATTTTTTAAATCATTCGATTGATTATCAAATGAAAACTCCGACCATGCTTTATTTTCAGGCCAAAAATAAAAATTAAAAATCTTCTTTTTCTGTGTATCTAGCACGGACTCTGCTTCTTTAGACACCGATCTGAAAATATGTGAAACCCCAAGGACTTGATGAGTGAATTTTAAATAGGTTTTAATACTTTCCGTTGTTGTTTTCATGGTAATTACTGAAAATTATTAAAGGTTTATTGTTTTATTTGCAATAATATATTGAGTATGTCAGATTTAGTCCACATTGAGGGATATATGAGTACTGGGACTAATCAATTCACAATCACTAAAACCAGCAAACCCTTGCCAAAACCGGCTCCGAACACGGCACTGGGATTTGGCAAATACTTCACCGATCACATCGCTACGTCGGACTATTCTGAGGGAGAGTGGAAAAATCATCGAATTATCCCCTATTCGAATTTAAGTATGGATCCTGCGGCCTGCGTGTATCATTACGGCCAAGCCTTATTTGAAGGCTTAAAGGCATTTCGTCAAAAAAGTGGAAAAATCGTAATTTTTAGACCTGAATTCAATGCGGCTCGCATGGCCTTCGGGACGAAACGACTTTCCATGCAAGCGGTTCCAAAAGATCTTTTCGTTCAAACTATGAAAGAGATCGTAAATGTTGAGCGCGACTGGGTGCCTAGCGAACGTGGTTCCGCTTTGTACATTCGCCCTACACTTGTGGGCACCGAGGGCTTCCTTGGCGTGCGCCCAAGCGAAAAATATTTATTCTTTACTTTACTATCACCTGTTGGCTCTTACTATTCGAACGACAGCAAAGCCGTTCGTATTTGGGTAGAAACAGAACAAATTCGCGCCGCTCCCGGCGGACTGGGTGCCGTTAAGGCCGCAGCCAATTACGCTAGTTCTTTATCCGCTGCTGCCGAACAGAAAAAGCGCGGATACGACCAAGTTTTATGGTTAGATGCCGTCACTAAAGATCAAATTGAAGAAGTCGGCACGATGAACGTGTTCTTCGTTTTCAAAAATGAAATCGTAACGCCGGCACTAAACGGATCGATCCTAGCGGGCGGCGTTCGCGAATGTGCCTTGACGATATTAAAAGAATGGAAACTTCCGATTTCTGAAAGAAAAATTACGATGACAGAGCTGAAAGAAAGCTATGCTCGTGGTGAATTTTTAGAAATGTTTGGTACTGGTACAGCCGCGGTGATTACGCCTGTCGGTGAACTTCAGTACAAAGATCACACGTTCAAATTGAATTCAGGTTCGGATACATTGTCGAACAAACTGTATGAAGAAATTTGTCAGATTCAGTACGGAGAAATCCCTGATCGTCACAACTGGTTGATGCCGATCGATAGCTAATAAAAATGTAAGGAGTTGCATGACGCCTTTAAACCCACTTAGAAAACTTGATAGTGAAAACACTTGGAAAAAAAATGACGCTTTGGTTTTGTTCGGCGAACTTTTCCAGCGCGGCTATGCCAATGGCCTTGTAGAAGAAGCCGAAAAACATCAAATGCACGTCATCAAAGGCACCGTCGGACGTCGTGAAAAGGATGAACTACGCCCGCTCAACGCCGAAGAACTGGCTGCTGTTGATGGACCCATTATCAACGTTCCTCTAGAAGCTGGTTTCGACATGGACAAAACTTCAAAAGGCATCAGTCCTGTCGATATGCTTAAAGACATCAAACTCAGCCAATGGGAAGACACCAAACTAGATTTTAGCGCGATCGAAGAGTGCCGCAAAAACGGCGTGCTTCGATTCAAAAAGCAATTGGCTCAGTACGTAGCTGAATTAGAAAAACATATCGTGCCTGGACGTAATTTTTTACTAGCGCATTTAATGGCAGGCGGAGTACCACGCGCAAAAATCATCATGCCATTAATGAACCGTGTTTTTAAAGGAACGGGCGATCGTTATTTAGAGTCAGAAAAATTTTGGACAAGTGATTTAGGTCGTTTGTGTCAGGTGAATTTCATCGAAGTTACGGCTGAAACGTATCGTCACTTTATCGAAGGAACAGCTCATTTTCGCGAAAAAGTAAAACAGGCCGGTGGTCAGGTTTCCTACCTAGCCTATGGATACCATGGAACTGAAATTCTAATCGACGGCAAATTGACATGGCAAACGTATACACCCTACTTGCAGGGCTGGGCAAAAATGAAATTAGAAGAAATTTCTAAAACATTTTTTAACCAAGGAATTGCGTCATGTGTATACAACTGCCCCGAAATCCTAACTAACTCTAGCTCCATTTTTCAAGGTGTTGAGGTTTCATTGTATCCATTGATCCATATGCTGGACTCTGAAAACCCTACGGTCGCAAAACAAGTTCGATCACAGTGCCAAACTTTACTTAAAGCGGACAAAACACTTGAAAATGTATTTCAAGTTATGAAAAAATATTACGCGGAACCGGAAATCATCTCGATGAACCGCGAGTTTGCTCGCTGGCCGATGCAATCCACCCGAACACAGATGGAAGTCATGCTTAAATGCTCGGATGATGTATTTGAGTTACATGAAACGCCTAAACAATTAATCACGAGCGTACTCAGCGAAGTGGTCTTTAAATCCTGCGGCCGTTTGATGTTGAATGATAGTCTAAAACCGACCTCTTCGGCTCGTTGGATTGGTCACGATGCTGTTGCGAAATATTATCACTAGATCCTATTGCTAATTGATTTTTTGGGTTCTAAGATAATTCCATGGATAAAATTAAAGTGGCCATCACGGGTGGCCCATCTGGTGGAAAAACTACTCTAATTGAAACTCTCAAGAAAGAATTCGGTTCACAAATCAAGGTGGTTCCTGAAGCCGCCAGTATTCTGTACAGCGGAGGATTCCCTCGTAAAAAATCGACTC
Organism: Bdellovibrio sp. 28-41-41; assembly: GCA_002256935.1. Classification (GTDB taxonomy): domain Bacteria; phylum Bdellovibrionota; class Bdellovibrionia; order Bdellovibrionales; family Bdellovibrionaceae; genus UBA2316. The sequence continues at coordinate 24,956 of NCGL01000007.1, read as the reverse complement.
TGGCTCGAATCGCAACACAAAGAGCGATTTACTATACCCAGCAAGAACTAGAGGCGATTGCCATTGGTGAATCAGAAAAATCAATTTTGGTATTTGATCGTGGTTCTCTAGATAGTATCGCCTACTGGCCTAACGATGAGGACGATTTTTTCAAAAATATTTACTCGACCAAAGCAAAAGAGTTAGCTCGTTACGACTGGGTTATGCATTTGGATACTGCTTCGAATGAAAACTACGACTTATCAAATCCTATTCGTACAGAGACTCACACAGAAGCATTGTTGCTAAACGAAAAAATTAAAATGGCGTGGAACGGCCACCCTCGTCGAATCACGATCGCCAGTGATGGTGATTTTTTGGCAAAGATAACTAAATCGATCCAAGTTATTAAAAGTATTGTGAAAGGCAAATCCTACGAAGACGTATGCAAAATAATATCATAAATTTTATACTGATTGGCGTTTCTTTATTTACAATTCCTATATTTGCAAAAGATCCTGTTTATTTCTTACCAGAAAAAAGCAATCTGCAAATTTTACCGCAAAAATTCGAATACAATTTACTAAACGCATCGACTATTGAAATTGGTGATATCGTTATTGATTCGAACAATTTATCATTAGCGATGTCTCAAGAACGAGATCAATATTCGTTCACGTTCAACTGGCCGGCTGGTTTGTTTGAACATGCTGAACTTGTATTATTTAACAATTATGGTAAAGCGATCAAGAACTACACGATCAAGAAAGAAGACATAGAACTAGTCAAAGACGTTAAAGTCGGCGAAAAATCGGAATCGGACAGCCTACTCAGAAAAGATAAAGCTATTTTTAAAACAGTGATCGAAACGGAACTGATCGAGGAAGTTAAATACCTTCCCTTCTTCAAATTCTGCCTTCAACGTACGGAAGAAAATACACGCATCGTTTTATGCTCAGTCGAACTCTACTTCTCGTCTAAAGATGGCAAACCAACTATCAAAATGCGTTCTGAAAATAAAAAGAAGGCTCGAATCCTGGTTAACAATGCGGAAGTCGGCGAACAAGGCGTCATCTTTTTAAATGACATCACAGAAAGCATCAACTTCCTTAGCCAAAGCGAGTCGGGCGCTCGACTTGAAATTGAAATGCGTCTTCGTCCTGTCGATTTCAAAGACATCATTATTTCCGATGATGGTAAATCGCTGACCCTAACAGGCTTAGGTTCACGGCCAGTCAGCGAGAAAAACGTCACAATCCTAAGTGACTCACTATGGCAGATCAAATTACCCGCGGACTTTCCCGTATTTTACATTCAAGGTGAAGGCAGTATTCCGTTTCGCCAAGAGTTCTTCGTTCGCGGTGCGCTTCCTACAGAAAGCTTAAGAACGCATTCGAATGATTTAATTGCAGCGACCTATTCTTCATCTGAAAAAATGTCACTGAAACTTCCTAAGGGAACAACTGTGTCCTCAAAAGATCCCAATTCCAAAGTCGTTAAGGTCGGACAAGAAATCGAATGGTCTGTGACAGGTTTGGAAAAAGGTAAAGACAGCAAACGCGTACTTTATCTTAAAAAAGATGCGAATGAATATGCCATTTACCAATCCATCTATCGCGCTCCTGCCTTTGATGTCCAATTAAGCGCAAGTTACTTTACTGCAGAGAAATTAGGTTTTGCTAACTTTGGATTAAATTACTGGCTCAACAACAAACGATCTGGATTTGGCGTAAGCCTTGATCAAGCGCTAACGAAACCAGACACTGTAGATAAATGGTCGGTGACTGAATTCACTTACTGGCACCGATTTAAATCTGGTTTGAACTTCATCGACCCTTCATTTTATGGCTCTGCTCACATGCGCTCGATGGCCTTAGGTAATTTGTCTTTCTCGTCAGTTGGCGTCGGTATCGGTCAAAAAACGACGTTCCAATGGGCATTCATTAAACAATTTGCTAATTGGTATGTTTGGAATTTTGATTACTACATGGGTTCAAAATCAAATGACGTTGAACTCAAGCGTCTAATTTTGGCTGATTATAAATTGTATCTTGAACTGACGAATTCATTGTATTTCAACTACGGTGTGGCGGTTCAAAATATTTCGATGTCTAACTTGGATACTTTGAAAAGTACCCAAGTGAATTTAAATCTTGGTTTGAATTATTTGTTCTAAGTCCAACTCACTAAGCAGGTTCTTTTACTTTCATCAGTAAATACCCACCCGCTACGAATAGTATCAACAGACCCATCAAACCGTATTCTGATTTTCCAACTACAATCACTGTCAGGGCCACAATCGCTGGCCCTAATACAGAAGCAAACTTCCCGATTAAATTCATAAAACCAAAATATTCGCCACTTTTTTCTACAGAGATCATCTTAGCAAATAGCGATCGGCTCAACGACTGAACCCCGCCTTGAACTAAACCAATGATCCCTGCCAAGATATAAAAATGCATCGGCGATTTCATCTGCGAGGCTAACACAACTGTTAATCCGTACACGACGATACACGAAAGGATTGGTTTTCGGCAGCCCCATTTTTTCGAGATAATTCCATAGACATAGGTTGCTGGAAAACCGACGAACTGAGTAATCAGTAACGCCGCAATCAAATCTTTGGATTCGAAATTTAATGAGATTCCGTAATCAACCGCCATCGTAATCAACGTATACACCCCATCGATATACAGCCAAAACGCCAACATGAACGTGAATAGGTTTTTATCTTTACGAATTTCAATAAATGTTTCTTTGATGGCCAGCAATGCGGTCTTAGTTAACGAAGCCCAGCTTTCTTTCTTAGTACTCAATAATGGCGGTTCTTTTACAAAGAGCAACAGTGGTAACGAGAATACAAACCACCAAACAGCAACGCTTAAAAATGAAAACTGAACGGCACTTGCGCCACTTGCAAAACCAAACAAGTCAGGCTTTAAATACATCACGACATTCAACGTAAACAATATCCCGCCACCCAAATAGCCCAACGAGTATCCTAGTGACGAGGCATAGTCCAAATTTTCTTTTCGAGCCACAACAGGCAAAAGCGCATCGTAAAATACACAGCTAATATTAAACGCCATCATACCAACGCCGTACACTATCGCGGCTGTAAACCACTCACCGGCTGGAATATAGGCCAATGCAGCAGAACCAAAGACACCGATCAACATGAATAAAATCAAAAAGCCTTTTTTCTGGCCTTTATGATCTGCCACCGCACCTATCGTAGGTGACACAAGAGCGATTATAAAACTAGACACACTAATCGTCGTAGCTAGCTTCGCTGTTGTTTCAACAGCTGAAAACCCTTGGCTCCAAAAGTTTTTGAAAAAAACCGGGAAAAAACCGGCCATGATCGTAGTTGAAAAAGCACTATTCGCCCAATCGTAAAAACCCCAACTTAAAACTGCTTTTCTCTCGCCCTTCTCTAGTCGCTTCATACCAAATCCCAACTGAATTGATTCATGTCCGTTAATTTTTGAATGCGAGTCAGATCTCCACCAGAGATGTACTCGGCCTTAACTCCATAATCAATAAAGTCGAAAAATTTGTCAAAGTATCCAGAGGAGTTCAAAAAGGCGATCGGCTTGGTATGAGTTTTTAGTTGTTTCCAAGTGATCATTTCGCAAATTTCATCCAGAGTTCCGAATCCTCCTGGCAGAACAACAAATGCATCTGCTCGATCAAACATGATTTTCTTTCGCTCGTGCATCGAGATTACCTTAATCAACTCAGTGCACTCGTCGTTGCCTACTTCCCAATCATACAGAAAGTGTGGAATGACCCCAATCACTTTATTACCATTTTTAATAAGTGCATTGGAAACAGCACCCATGATACCTGTGCTACCACCGCCGTAAACCAAGTTATAACTCGAATTTTCCATCCAATTAATAAACTCATTGGCTGTTTTAGAATGCTCAGGTGTTCCAGATCGCGCGCCACAAAACAATGCAATTGTTTTCATAAAACCTCAAATACGGTCAAGACCAATTAGGAAAATTTCTTTACTGATTTTTCGAGTGGATTCCGGTTTCATAACTTCAACACGCTTAAATTGCTTTTTCATCGTCGTTTGAAACTCTTTAAACTGATCGCTATGAAATAGTTTACATACAAAGCTACCGCCCTTGCATAAGTAGCTCGAAGAGAACTGAAGTGCCATCTCGCACAGCTCAAGCGATCGCATTTGGTCGGTTAACCTGATTCCGGTTGTTTTTGGAGCCATATCAGACAATACAACATCCACCTTTTGCACATCAAGTTTAGCCAACTCTTCGGGCCAATTCATTCGGAATATATCTTCGTGGTAAAATGTATAGCGTGGGTCTTTAATCGCTGTAACGTCGGTCAAATCAATCCCAATCAATCGACCATCCTGCCCCAGCTTTTTTAAACAATATTGCGACCACGACCCCGGAGAGGCTCCCAAATCTACAATGATATCGTTTTTACGAATAATTTTGTGCTTTTCATCAATCTCTTGAAGTTTATAAACAGAACGAGCCAAATAGTCTTCCGACTTAGCCTTTTTAAAAAAATGATCTTTAGGATTATAACCCATATATTAACGCATAACTGAGATTAGCAACCTTGTCCATTTCATTCATTTAAGATAGGCTAACCGAATGGAAGTCATCGTAGGTTTAGGCATATTTTTTATTCTGATAACAGCAGTATTTATAGCGGTCGCAGTATTCTTGCCAGAATGGCTAGGAATCACAGGAAAAAAGGCTAAAGAAGTTATGGAATCTCATCAAGCGGAAAACCCCAGCAAAGATAAAACGGAAAACTGAACGGAAACGGAATCAGAGACGGAACGGCCTCGGCTACGGTTGCGGTAGGCACACGGTTACCGCGCTCCCTGCGAATCTACTTTTTCTTGAATAACACGGTAACAACATCCTTCAAATCCATAGTAAACAGATTGTCGTTCTTACGAGTCTTCTTCATCATTTGCTCAATCAAGCTCAGTTCACGTTTAGCAGCCAAGAACGAATTGTCCATCGCCAGAGCTTTATCAAATGATTTTTTAGCATTTAAATAATCGTTAGTCCCTTTGTAATACAAACCCATCACATATGGATATAAATAGTCGTAGCGCTCATCCGCTGGGATCTGCATTAGATCAAATTCGATCTCTTTGATTACGGCTTTATCTTTCTTTTGCATATTCATACCAAGACGGGCCCAGGCAATATAAATATTGTATTGGAATAACGTGCTTGATAATCTACCCGCTTCTTTCAATTTAACTAAAGCCGATTGAAACTGGCTGAGCATCAATTCTTTTTTAGATTCATCTAACAACTGACTCGCTTTGATTCTATTTTCAGCTTCATTTTTCTCGCTGGCTTTTTTCAATTGAATTTTAGCTTCTGGGTTCAATGAATTAATCGCAGTAGAGATCTTATTGTAAAGCTCATACCAAACACCAAAGTTCTTCTCTTCTTTTTTCATTGGTTCTCGACCAAGAAGAGTCTCAATTTCACTGGCTGCCGATTCTGAATCATTGTACTGAGTTAAACCCAGCGCTTCTAACATATCATAGTCGGTTTTATTTTCGATCTGAGATTTAAGTTTAGTTAAATATTCAAAATGATCATCTACATTATCAAATGATATATTACGCGAAAAATAGATCAGCCCTTTTGTAACTAAGAAATGTAACGCTTTGTAAAGTGCTGCTTGGTTGTACTCGGGAACACTCAACAATTCGCTGAGTGTAGTTTTCTTGCTTAGCTTATCCAAAAGACCGTCAAGACTTTGAACTAAGCTCATTTGCATACATGGATGATCTTGTTTTAATTGCGCATTTGGAATAATTTGATGACCGGCCCACATAACATATAGGTTTTTTAACCAATTGGCAGGTAACTTTGAAGCAATCCAATCATGCAGATAATTCAACAATAGTTCAGAATCGATATTTGGCTGAGTTAATTCTACTTCACTAGCAGAAAAATTCAGCTTCACTGTTTTTTCAGAGATTGTTTTAGATAAACGTACATTCATTTGCTCAATCATTGTTAAATCCAAAGCGTGAGGACTCATCAAATTAGATGAAATCAAACGCTGGCCTAATCGCTGATTGTTTTTAGATTGCAATGCTTTTTGAATATCGGTTGGACTTACATAACCGCTTTGAATTAATAACTCACCGATGTAGGTAGACTTATCTTCCGCATCAACAGCAACTATACAACCATTCGAGAACGCAATTCCAGAAACACTGCCATCATTAAAATAGATATTTAAATACCCCGAACTTTTTGTCTCAGTTAATAAGCTGTAAATAAACGGCAAATCGTAAGCTGGAATTTCTTCGATGCTTTCGATCAGTTTACGCTTCTCACGAGTCGAAACCATATCCTTAGAAAAAATTTGATATAACATTTTTCTAGGCGTTTCTTTTTTTGTAACTTCTTCTTTTTCTTTTACGATATTAAAAATTTGATCCAAATCAAAAGGCTTTTTCAAAAATGCCGCCGCTTGAGTACGTTTCAACAAGTCTTGGATCGTCGACTTGTCCGTGTAGATACCAGACATTAAAATGACTTTGAATTTTTTGTCTGCTTTTTCTTTTTTAAGTTTAATTACGAATTCATCCCCGGAAACTCCCGGCAATAAACAATCTACAAAAATATATTCAATTTTATGCTGATTGAGCAAAGCATTAGCTTCTTCAGAATTCACGGCAGCTACAACCTCAAATCCACGCTTCTCTAGCGCTTCCTGTAAAGATTGGCTTAGCGTTTTATCATCTTCTAAAATTAAAATCTTATTTTTTGCCACACTTCTTGCTCGGCCTTTGAAACCTTAAACTTTAGAATTTTAAGGCCAAAGTAGGCATTACGTTGGTCTAGATCTAGTCCAGAGCCCAGGCAGTCTACTTTTTACTCAAAAACTTGAAATATTTAGACTCGATGACGTCCATCTCCATGGCGTTACCTGTTTCGTCTACAACCTTCTCTGGAGGCGTTACTCCGCCATCAGTGAACTCATTGCCGTGTCGAAATAAGACATTCTTCTCAGTACCGCTATCATCGTTATAGTAAGGAACGTAAAATGACAGGACTTTGCCATTTTGAGGAAGAAAACCATCCACCATGTTAATTTGATCAACAATGATTTTTGGGCAATTCACGTAAGTCATCTTTGCTTTAGAGTTAGTTCCTAGCCATTTGATCCACTCGCGGATACCACATGAATTGATACTTTTAACGCTGTTTAAATCGAACTCCATTTGATTAATACCATTTAAACTAAATTCGTTAAAATCAACATCTTCATCAATGGTCCCGGCAATTGTGATTTTAGCCGCATCGGCATTCTTATCTATTTTTAATTCAAATTTGGACATACGTTCCTCTAGCCATTTAAATTTTTAATTCCAAAAAATGTGACATCATCCACCAGGGTTGAGCCACTCCTATAAGTTTGCATTTTATTTACAAACCTTTCAATAAAAACATCTACCGGTGGAAAATCCGTCTGAGTCTCAACGATAGTTTTAAGGAACTCACGCTCGCCCCAGGCCGTCTCCGCACCGTTTCTAACGTCTGGGACACCGTCCGTGTAGAAAAAAATAAAGTCCTCAAAATCGAAGTCTACCGTTGTCTCATCATACTTCGTGCTACGTCCCTGTCCCAATCTGGGATTATTAACTTCGTTTAAGGGAATCAAATCTTTCTTCTTAATTGGACCCGCTTTTTTCTTAATTAAATATGGGGATTCATGAGACGCGTTTGCATAGGTCAACTTCTTAGTTGCCGGATCATAGCAGGCTATGAAAAATGTCATCATCAAGCGACCGCGAGAGACTTCATAAATACAACGATTCAGGTATTCCATCGCACTACCCGGCCCAACATTTAATGACTCAATAATGGCCGCAGCCGATTTCGCCGCGCTTGTAATCAATGCGGAAGGCGCTCCATGCCCGGTCGCATCGCCAATCCAGAAAAATACACGACCATTGATCATGCAGTAATGCCACCAATCGCCCCCGCACTCACTGGCTGGCTCGTAAAACCCTGAGATCGCTATTTTTTCCAATAGCGCATTTGCGTCTGGAAACAAAGTCTCTTGCACAGTCTTTGCCGTTTGCAATTCATTCTGCATACGTGCGTTCTCTGCGGTTTGAGCCACCAGTCGCGAAACTTCTTTTGCCATCAAATTGAAATTGTCCGCCAGCGCGCCAATTTCATCAGAGGTCTTGACTTTCACTTGAATATCAAATTTTCCTTGAGTCACTTTTTCTGTCGCCTCAAATAACTGAGTCAGTGCATTTGTGATTGATCCAGAAGCAAACAAGGAAACAATCGCAATCACGGCAACAAGTAGAACGAAGAAGACAACAGACTTTTTCAATAACTGATCAAGTGCCGATAAAGCCAACTCTTTTTTTACAGCGGCCAATACGTAGGAATCACCAAATCCAATTTCAGAGAATGAGATAATCATCTCCTTCTTATCGGCATCGATGGTTTCCTCGACCCCTTGCTGAAATCGGTTATCTTTATTTTTTAAGAACTTAAGTTCGAATACTTTTGCAATATCTTTCTCGGGAACCTGATTAGGTCCCAAAACCACCTGGCCAAATTGATTGATCAAAAATAGTTGTTGAGCCGAACTCGTCGAAAACGTATCATAGAATTCTTCAGCTTTAATTACCACCACGAAATAAATGGCTTTCGTTCCCGCAATAGGCGTCGTCTTTTCAACAAAATAAATTTTGTCATTTTGATCCAAGTTATAAAGGATACGCTGATTTCCTTTTATATACTGAACTTCGTATTTTAACTGAGTATCTATTTTATTTTTTAGACTATCGTAATCCATTTTGTTTCTAGCCATCATCGAAAGAAACGTCATCTGCTTTGTAGATTCATCCACTTCGTAGGCTAAAATAGCATCGGTACCATTTTCATTTTCAAAATGTGTCAGAGCTGTGTTACCGAATGTTTTCGTCGTCACAAACTCTTGAAAGACGGACTTATTATTAGAAATCACACCCGTAATTAGAACTCTCAACTGCTGAGATAGCGCTTGAGACAAATTCCCGGATGAATCGTAGATATAAGCTATCTTATCTTTTGTGAAGATATTCATCGCCAGCAATACGTATGTAAACAACGCGATGCTAGGAATAACTGTTAATAATAGTAAAATCTTGTATTTTAAAGAGAAAGTTCTTTTTTTCACACCTCTGATTTTAAAAGGAACTGCCTCAAAAGATAACTAATAAAGAGGCTGGTAAGGGAAAGGTCTAGCTGACCTAGACCTAAATAGAGGTGTATCGTTATAGGATTTTTTGAATCTCTAGACCTTTAGTAGTAATGATTCTTCACATTCGGACGATAGAGAAATGTCATGCCATTGAAGTTTAATCGTACCGACAAAGCAATATTGTTTTTAGCAATCGCAATTATGTGCGTCTTCTCGTATTTTTTATACGACGATTCATTCCTATTTCAAAATCGCGAATCCAGAAATGCAAAAATCGGCTTTATCAACCAAGCAGAAAATGATGTTCGCCTTCGCGCCAGTGACAGTTTCACTTGGAATTCAGCTCAAAAATCTGAAGTCGTATTTGAACGCGATAGCGTGTTCACTGGAAAGCACTCTCAAACTCAAATCAATCTAGTCGACGGGTCAAAAATCTTTTTGAACGAAAACTCATTGGTTACACTTGTTTCGAAAAATGGAAATTTAGAGTTAAATTTACGCTATGGTAATATCCAGACCGAAATCGTACAGTCATCAAAATTAGAACTTAAAGCAGGTTCTCAAAAGATCCTCCTTAAAAAGGAATCAAATACATCAAAACTGGAAATTAAGAGACCAAAGTTCGGTTTAACAAAAATCAAACTTCTTTCTGGAAAGCTATCTGTTAAGCAGACCGCAAATTCAAATACGGAAGAGCTAGTTAAAGAACAACCATTGGTTATCAAGCCAACAGGTGTTGTGCAAAAACCAGCTCCGGGTTGGATTACTTTGGTAACAGAAAATCAAGCCGTTTTCTACCAAAGCCCGCTAGAGAAAACTTTCTTTTTAGATTGGCATAGCCAAGGTACTGATAAGAACGAACTAACTATTAGTAAAGATAAAGACTTTAAAACGGTGGTTTTAACAGCACCAAATATTAAAGCCAAAGTTTTGGTGAAAGACTTGCCTCCTGGCGCATACTTCTGGAAAGTATCGGGCCAAGATGGTGACGGCAGCACTGTGACTTCGCCTGAAAGAACCTTCACTGTCCAGTATCTAGAAAAGCTAGCGATAATAGAGCCGACAGAAGGCAAAAAATTTGATGTCGAAGTTAAAGGTGATACCGCCGCTCATCGGGAACCAGTAAAAATATCGTGGACAAATATCTACGACACTATCCAAGTGCAATTAGCCACGACAGCTGATTTTAGCCAGCCTATTTACGATAAGGAGCTAGTTAAATCCTATGCTCTTGATCAAATGTTAGGAAAGGGTAACTACTACGTTCGCGCACGTGGAAAGAAACAAGAACTGATTGCTGACTGGAGTGAAACTCGTACGTTCGAGGTCTTTGTTCATCAAAAAGAAATCATCAAACCGGCGCCCCCAATATTGTTAACAAAAAAACTAACGTTCAACGCAGCAGCGTCACGCTCGCCGTCTTCGATTAGTCCTATAGCCGTCAAATGGCAGCCATCAGTACAAGCGACTAAATACGAAGTCGAAATTTCATTCAAAGATCCGAAATTCAAAAAACCAGTTAAAATCCCTTCGAAAACGACGGAAGTTAATTTTGTTCCTAAAAACTATGGACCACACTATTACCGTGTTCGCGCGATTACGAGCGAAGATGTTTCAAGTGATTTCAGTGACGTGGGTGAACTGCAAACAAAGTTTAATTCTCCAAAACTAAGCGCTATCCCACCTGTTGTTGAGCGCAGTGACAATCCAGACAGCATGGCACCGGAAACTAGCATGAAATTAAGCTGGAGCCCCGTTTACTTAGCTAGCAAGTATGTTGTAGAAGTATCTGATTCCAGTGATTTCAGCTCATCCGAAAAGATCGAACAAGAGTCTACAAATTTAATTTACAATGTAAAGAAGCCGGGCGAATTCCATTTCCGTGTCATCGCTTCTGATTCTAGCCTACAACAAAAATCAGAGCCATCAAACGTACAGACATCTAATTACAGCTACATCAAGCGCCTTTCTAGACCGGTTCTAGCAGAACCAAAAAATAAATTGACGGTGTTCTTACAAAAAGAAAACGAGCCATTTATTTGGCTAAATTGGGATTCAACAACAGATAAAAAGGATTTCGAACTTGAAATCGCCTTTGATAAGGGATTTAAAAAAATCCACACTCGTCAGAAACTGAATGAAAGCAAATTCCTAATCAAAACCAAGTTGCCTCTTGGCAAAGTCTACTGGCGGGTTCGTCAGATCGACGCTGATGCAAGCCGCATTTCTGATTGGACCGAGGCACGCGAATTCCAATTAATTCATAGCAAAAACGAGGGCGTATTTAAGTGAGCTATTCACTTTTCGACTCTTTGTTGGAACCGGTATTTGTCCTAAATCCCGAGGGCCAGATCCTATATTGTAACGAGACAGGGGCTACAATTTGCGGAACTAACTCCCGCAAATTAATTCGCAACAAAATACCTCTGGCACAGGCCATTCGATTCGAAGAGCCTTTTGAATACTTAAGTCAACTATCGTCCATTGCGACGGCGACTCCGTACAAAGAATTAAAATTCAATACCGACACGTACGAAAATGGAAAAGCGCAAATTACTATCCAACCCTACTCACCTCGGCCCGAAGTAAACGAATTTATCGTTTTCTTTCGTGATGTGACTTTGGAAGAAAGACTTCAAAAAAAATATCGTGCAGAATTAGAGCAAAAAGAATCTTATATTGATGAACTCAAAACCGCACGCAATCAATTAGAACTTTACTCAAAAGACTTGGAATTCATTGTTCGTCAAAGGACCGCCGAGATCCAAGATTTGAATGTTCTTATGAAAGCATTGCTGGACAGCCTTAACCAAGCTTTTTTTGTTTTCGACGTTAACGGCCTTTGTGCACCACTGTATTCTAAAGCCTGTTTAGATATTTTAGGTGTAGCACCCAGCGGACTCAATATTTGGGACGTTTTAAAAATTAAACCCGCCAAAGTTGATGGATTTAAAAACTGGTTATTTACGGTATTTAGTGAAATGTTGCCGTTTGATGATTTAAAACCCCTTGGCCCTGAGAACATTCCACGCGATCTGAAATCAATTTCACTCGACTACTTTCCTATTCGCAGTGAAGATGGAAAAATTGACAAAATTGTTTGTGTCGGTTCTGACGTAACCGATTTAGTCGTGGCCAAAAATCAAGCGGAACAAGATCGCGAGAAAGTTCAGTCGATTTTAAAAATGATCCAAAATAAAAAAGAACTACGTATGTTTTTGCTGGAAACGAAAAATCATCTGCAGACATTGAATTCGGAGTTTACTCTATTAAATGCAGACCCCACACACAATCGCGATTCCATTTTGCGTATTTTACACACGATCAAAGGCGGCGCTGCTACGTTTTCCTATAACACTCTAAAAGAAGTCACTCACGAACTCGAAGAGAAAATGCAGCCGCACGAGCCTACCGCAGCAAGCAATGTTATGATCGCGGACCTAAAAAAGAAAATCGAATCTGAATCAGCGTCAATCACGGCTTTTTATCAAGATGTCTTTGGCGAGCTTAGCACTCATGATGATGATAACATCGTGTTCAATCAATCTGAAATTCAGCGCATGCTTCGCTTGCAAAAAATTGAAGACGTTAGAAGCTTCCTTGAAGAAAAGTTATACTTTCAACCAGTAAAAAATTTGGTCAGCCAATACCCAATCGTAATTGAAAAGACGGCTCAGTTACTTGAAAAAGCGATCTATCCCCTTGTTGTAAAAAATGAGAACACGTTGATTCCTCTGAAAGTGTTTGATAGTTTTTTTAACAGCTTCATTCACGTCATTCGTAATTCTGTAGATCACGGCATCGAATCGCCGACGATCCGAAGTAAATTTGATAAAGATCAAAAAGGATTGTTAACCATCGAATTTTCTATCGTTGAGAAAAATAGAAAATTCTTGCAGATCAAGTACCGTGATGACGGTCAGGGCGTAAACGCGAGTCACATTCGCGCCAAATTGACTCAGAAGAAAATCCCACATTCTCATCTGTCAGATAACGAAGTGATTCTTTTTATTTTTAATCCGTCGTTCAGCACTCGCGATAATGTCACGGAAACGAGTGGTCGCGGTGTTGGATTAGATGCCGTTAAATACGAAGTTGATCAACTGGGTGGAACAATCCAAATAAATACAGAAGTCAGCAAATACACCGAATTCTTATTTCAACTTCCATTCCCAGATTCAAACGCTACTGGAAACACAAAGGCCGCATAGTCGACTCTATTTTTTAAAAGGTCTCTATTTCTTAAAATGTTTCTGATACGCCGTCTTTAATTTTTCTTCGAATACTTTTCCAGAAAATGGCTTCACGATATACTGAGACACACCGGCCATCACGGCCTCTGTAACTTGCTCTCGTTCTGCTTCGGACGTTAATAATATAAATGGTAATTGCTCAAACACTTGGCTTGAGCGAACTTTCTTTAACAAATCCAAACCCTTCATTTTGGGCATGTTCCAATCAGAAATAACCAACTCGATTGGATTGGCTTGCGCATATTGGTTTTCAAGCACCGTCCATGCTAGTACGCCATCTTCGGATTCAATAATCTCGGTGAAACCCAACACTTTCAATTGATTTCGAACTAGATCGCGAATAGACGCCATATCATCAACAATTAATATTCGCGTGCTCGTCGGAAACATAGGGCTCCTCTAAAAGACCCAAAGAAAATCAGCGCGAGCGCCGTACTTGGGATGTGGAATTAGCTCTTCTTCCAATTCTTCATCAGAATAAACACTATGGTCAACTTGACTTAGGGTCAGTATAGAGCTGATTCCCCGTGCTTTTAGGCGATCCGGCAATCCACCACCGTACTGGACATGAAACTCACCTACAACGATAACAAACACATGGTTCGGGTTGTTCGCTAAAAACTGCGCCGTTTGCCAAGCCATCGTATCATCCCAGACACTCTGCGCGTTAAAGTAGCCGTCAAATGTTTGCGGTGACAAGTGTGGACCGGCAGCGATCGCAAATCGTTCCCGGTAATTAGCATTCCCGCCTTGGTAATTGGGTGGCAGCAACGCCGTTTCGTCCGCCGTTAAACTTGAGAACCCTGTCTGACGAATCTTAGTCGTTAAATAACGCGGGGCATTTATAGCAATCGTCGTCGCCCCCTCGGCAGATAATGGGAACAATACTTGATCTCGGTACAACTCAAACTTGTCACCACCCCATGCTGTGGCTTTCAAAAAATCGGCCTCTGATAGCTGACCCGCTCGAAAGGCCACTAAATTAGCCTGCATTGGGTATGAAAAAAATTCCATTCCGACAGAAACCGTAAAACCAGCTTTACGAAGTGCTGACATCACTTCAATCTGCCCGTGCTGAGCCAGTTTATTATTGTGAGGTTCTCCAATAATCACGACGGTCCCAGGTTTCACCTGATTCACAAGAGTCGCCAGTGATTCGGGCTTACCCTGACTGCCTGAAAAATAACCTAATGGCGTAGCGGTTGAATGAAAAATCCACAAAATAGAAAGTATCAATGTGCTTAAAAGATTCATTTTTCTCTCCCAGAAAAGGATTATTGCATTTCGTGTTGCTAAACCCAAGTGAATTTGTTACTAGCTAAGGGCTGTATTTTTGAATTAAAGAGGTTTTTATGGCTAAGAAATCAGGACGTATTATCGTAACTTTGGAATGCACAGAAGCTCGCGCTCTTGGCAAACCAGTATCTCGTTACACTACAACTAAGAACAAACAAAAGACTCCGGGACGTATGGAACTTAAGAAATACAACCCTAATCTACAAAAGCACACTGTACACAGAGAAACTAAGTAATTAATGATTCTTACTGACCAAAAAATACTTCAATGTATGAATGAAGGTTCTATTAAAGTAGAGCCTTTTCGTCGTGAGTGTTTAGGTAGTAACAGTTATGACGTTCATTTAGGGAAAACCCTAGCGGTTTATAAAGACTCCGTTTTGGACGCTAAAAAGCATAACGAAATCGAAACCTTCGAAATCCCACCAGAAGGTTATGTTCTCACTCCAGAAAATTTTTATTTAGGTGTCACTCAAGAGTATACAGAAACTCACAAGCATGTGCCCTTCTTGGAAGGCAAATCTTCGGTTGGTCGTTTGGGTATAGATATCCATGCAACAGCTGGTAAAGGCGATGTTGGTTTCTGCAATCATTGGACACTTGAAATTTCTGTAAAAAAGCCAGTTCGTATTTACCCTGGTATGCCTGTTGGACAAATTATTTACTTCGAAATCGATGGGGAGCTATTAACTCCGTACAACGAAAAAAAATCGGCTAAATACAACGAAATAAAAGCTATTCCCGTCGAATCAATGATGTGGAAGAATCAGTTTTAATAGAGCTTTAGCTACCGAATCCCCAAAATATTGAGCCATTTCTTTTCTCATGTGAATCCCATCGCTTTGATCCGCTTTGAACTGGCCACAGGGAATAACTTTAAAATCAAAACTTTTAATCAATGCTAACAATGGTGTACGAATCTTTGCGTCCTTATCTATATTCAATAACGGCGGTTCGACAAAAATTACTTTCTCAACTTTGATTTTCTCAAGCTCCATTTTTATTGAACTCTCAAGATAGGTTTTAAAGGACGCTTTAGCGCCGACACATTTGACGATATCATTTGTTCCTAGCGCTACCACCAACACATCGGCATCGTTTATATCAAAATCAAACCCAATGTCTTCTGGGTTTTTGCTGAAGCCGACCGGCGATCGATATTTGAATTCACAATTTAATATCTTTAATTCTGCTTTCTGATCCATCCACTGACTTAAGTGCTGCAAACGCAGTCCGCTGAATGCAATCAAATGTAAATCGACGTCATTAGAAATGCGTTCGATAATAGTTTGTCCGAATGTCAGGGCTGTATGAGAATCACCAATGACATTAACTTTTATTTTACTCATAGATGGACTCAATTATTTTTTGAGAAAATAAATCGGCGCCCCAATATGTTAAATGAATTCCGTCGGCAACTCGAAGTTTGATAGTCTTCTTTCCGTTCTTTTTAGATTCGGTAGTCCAAGTATCTGTGTATTTCGATTTTTTAGTAAACCATTGAAACACAGGGATATACTGCGCACACGATGATTGAGTTTTGATTTCCTTACGAACAACATCATGCAGAGAGTGCATCTTTGCATCAAAGCTATCCGACCGCATTCGTAGCGAGCTGACCCAGTATACTTGTTTTGATTTGCTGCAGGCTCTCTGAAGCAATGTTCTGACTCTTAAACTGTATTCAGCTTTCCATTCCTTAGAATCAAATGGGATCGCTTTCTTATCTTTCAGCAAGTTTTGCGCATCGTTAGTTCCCAGGAAAATAAGCGTTTTTTCATATACATTTTTTTGCTTATCAACGTAGTTAACCCAGTCAAACACATCAGGTCTAGAAAGCCCGGTGCCGGATTTAGATTTAATCTCCATGGTCACATTTTCGTCGCGCTGGGCAAGGTTACGCTCAAAGTGTTCTTGCAGGCCCGATTTTAAAATTGAATCTCCTATAATTAAAATACTCTTCTGAGTTCCGGCCAAATTCGACGACTCTGGCGCCGGGACTGAGTTTGGCAAAGCTGGCTTAATAGCAGCTACCTTGGTCTCCGGCTCGCTGATTAGATCGTCAATCAGGGTTAACTCTCCTAGATCAATATCTTGCACCACTTCAGAATCCTCGCCGCCGGGCTCAATCGCTGCGACTTTTCTATCCATTTCTGGCATCATCGGATTTTGTTTGGGCCCTGTGGATGTTCCTTGTGCGACACCAGCTGTATAAGACAAGAAGCGAGCTCTGACGCCTTTACGTAATGCCGTCAGGTAGAATTGATCACCGATTTCTTTCAATGCTTCCGTCAGCTTTAAAAATGAGGACGTCATGGGACTGGCTTCTTTTTGCTGTAACCATTCATGAATAGTAGACAGATTCAAAAGCAGAGTGATAACCAAGGTCAGCTTGATTATCTTAGAAGATTCAGAAATGCTTTTATAACTTTTCTCTATACTCATTCGTCTCTAGTCATCCTAAAATCTAAAATAAATAAATGGAGCAATACCTTCAGGCATAAGCGCGGTTATTAACGTTACCATCACCGCAAAAACAAACGCGTAGGCAACTGCTGGCAGCTGTAGAAAACGATCCGAGATATTCCAGCTGCGTAGTGGTTTAACAAAATGAAAACTCATGCCTATTAGAAAAAGGATTAAATAAAATGGTGTCATTTTCATGACCGGTTTTGAAAAATCAAAAAGCTGTCTTAGAACCTCATAGCTTTTATCAAATGATTCGGCTCGAAAGAAAATCCAAGCAAAACACACGAAATTGAAAACCAAAAATCCACGAAGGATTTTTTTTCCCAACGAGTCCACTTTTGAATCCCATTGAAAACGCTTTTCAATTGCTAACCCAATGCCGTGAAGAAGACCCCATGTGATGAAATTCCAAGAAGCTCCATGCCACAATCCGCCCAGACCCATCGTGATCAACAAGTTTTGGTATGTGCGCTTTTCAGAAACACGATTACCACCCATTGGGATATACAAATATTCTTTTAACCAGCGGCTTAGCGAAATATGCCAACGATTCCAAAAATCCTTTAGGCTCGTTGCACCGTACGGTTGATTGAAGTTCAACGGGAACTGATATCCAAGTAAGTAGGCAAATCCGATGGCCATATCCGTGTAAGCACTAAAATCGCAAAAGATTTGTACAGCATAGCAGTAGATGGCAAAGATCATATCGAATGAACTAAAGGCCTTCGGATTTTCAAAAATAGGATCAACAATATCAACGCCGAGGTAATTTGCTATCACCGTCTTTTTAAACAAACCAAGCACGATGAGCGTGATTGAAAATAGAAAGGGAATGTCCGTAGTCTTTGGCGGTTGTTTTAACTGCGGAATAAACTCGCTGGCTTTGACAATTGGTCCAGCCACTAAATGCGGAAAAAATGATATGTACAACAATACGTCCAGCAATGAATTTTTGTACGTTAGTTCTTTTTTATAAATATCTACAAGGTAAGAGATCCCTTGAAAGGTAAAAAATGAAATCCCAAGTGGCAGAACAAAGTTCATAAACACGTCGTCTTGCCAAGTCGCCGTAATTCCGACCCGAGTCATAACTTCAACAACTGTACCGGCAAAGAAATCAAAATATTTAAACACTCCCAGCAGAAGCAGGTTCAAAGCGATCGTGAACGTTAAAATGTACTTCTTGGTCTTCAGGTTTTCTTCAATACCGATCCATAGGCCAAACAAGAAGTTTAACGAGGGACTTAAGAAAAGAATCGGCAGGAATCTAAAATCTAGCGTGGCGTAGAAAAAATAAGAAGCCAGTAATAAGAATAGCTTGCGATAAGAATTGTTAAATACCAATTCCCAGCTTAGGTAGAAAACCACTGTAAAAAATATCGCAAATTCCAATGTAGGAAATAACACAAAATCTCCTACAAGCTTTATCGGAAGGCCCTAATAAGACCTTAGATAATCATCGTTTGCAGGTGTCTTCTTGGACTGAAGGACTGGTCGTAACCATATCTGAAATGATACCTAAAATTTTGGAAACCTGTGATCGATTCGCAGATAGCGTGTAGTCGTCTTTACGGTAATTAGATTTCCAGTCTAGCCAGTTCGTTATGCCACGATCAAACAGGCAAAGTAAGATGAACGGCTTGTTACATTCTGGAATGTTCCCATACTTAAGTATGTATGTGAACATAGCTTCTAGTTCACTCTCTTTGATGTCGCCATTTTCAAGTTGTTTCCGAGCGACTCGTTTCAACAAAAATGCAAACGATGGGAACGCTCTGATGCCTTCTTTTTTATCGATAATACCATCGGCATTCACATCAAACTTCGTGAAAATCGTTTCTCCATATTGCAAGATATGAGGCAATAGCGAGGCTTCTGAAAGCGAAATTTTAGCATCTTGTCTGACTTTGTAGCCGGCTGCTTTCAAGTTATTTAAAAATGCGTTATCCCAGTCCGTCGGATTTTCTTTTTGGCTGTACGTAACATACGAAGGCATTGAGTTCAGCACTGTCAGCATATTCTTTTTATAAGAGCTACGTAAGCATGCTAAGTCCACCAAAACATCAGTACCAACTGTTGTCGAATTGCAATCCTTAGCAATGGCCGCCTTAGCCAAATCATCAATCGTAAAACCAGATAAAATGTAATTTACGAACTCACCTAACTCGCCAAAACTGACCGTGTCGTTGCCGTCTGATTTAGGCAAGAATAGGTTTGCCTCGATGAAACGAGCATCAATAAAGCTTGTACCAGAACTACCCGAGATAATATCAAGATCAGTCAGTATCGGTTTAAGTTCTAAAAATATCGCTTTGACTTCACAATCGGACAGTACGCTGCTGATTGCTTTCGTTCTAGCATCATGTTTAGCATACGATCGCAGTATCAAGCCCGCCAAAAAGCGATGCATGTTGTACGCTTCTAAAGTGTGCTTGTCATAAATAGGACTCGGATTACGATTAAAGAAAATGCGATTGTCTGCAGCTACAATCATCGGATAATTCGTTTCGAAATTTCGAACAAACTCTGTCATCCCAAGTCTGAAGTTTGGATTAGTTGAATCCACAATAGATTGTTTGAAGCGACCTAACAGGAACTTATAATCATATTTTTGATTAATTCTGTTCTCGAACGCTTGGTGAATATAAATATTAACACCCAAGTAATTATCAATCTCACGGTACAACTGCTCGATGTGAAACGGTTCAAACCCATCAAAACGAGCGACTTTGTCTTTTAACTCCTCCGGTACTAAAATTTTCGTAATAGCCAACTGAATCAATGATTCAATCGTCGTTTTCTTGATCGATTTTGGAATGATATCTATATTTGAAAGCTCGTTAACAACCGCTTTGATTTCATAATTGGAAATACGTTTTGATTTTCTCTCTTCAATTGCCGACTTCAAAAATGTAATCACTTTGTAGCCAAAGTCTTTTAGTTTCATCTGCCATTCAAGATCATTAAAAACTACTTTTGTTCGACTGATAAAATAATAGTAATCCCAGAATATAGTAAGGACTTGACCGCCCTTTTTTACTAGCTTCGTAAGGTCAGCGCTAGAAAGCTCGATGACTTCACAGGCATTATTATTTTGATTGTCTTGCTTATCTAGCAAGACATCGCTACCTAATTGAGCTAAACACGCATACTGCGCCACTCTTTTACCCAAAGGCATATCAGTACTGGCACCTGGATAGAGCTTTTCAATTTCCGCCATTAAGTTCATTAGGCTCTTGAAGTCGTAGCCCTTCTCGAACTTAAATTCTTCGTTAATTTTTGTGATCATTTCTTCAAAGCTTTTTGTAGCTTTAGCGAAGTAGGCAAACGCTTCCGTTTGTTTTAACAACTCTGGATGCCAACTTAAACCGTAAAATTGGTAGTACGGAGTAAACTTCTCTACGATTTGTTTGATCAAGTTCACTTTCTTCTGTGCACGCAAGAAATCGTCTTTTTCAAAACCTTTTTCAGAACCGCCAATCAACACTTGTTTGATCTTCATCGCTTCTGTGATCAATGCCGGAGATGTTTTTAAAACCGGCCAAAGACGCGAGAAGCTTTTCAGCAAATCTTCGATTTCCGATTTACTGACTTGATTCGATTCTTTATAACTTAATAAATCGTAGATCATTTGAAATGTCTCTTCAATGGTTCGTGCCGTGTAGGCTAAACGCAGACTTGTAAATTCTGGATCTAGATCCTTGATGAAATAATAATAACGAAGAAATTGAATGTAGGCGCGTGATCCCAACAACAAGAATAGATTCCATTCGTTGTCTTTCAAGGATTCTTGATCTCCACCATTGATCGATTTCTTCAATTGTTTGATCATCGGAAGGTAATTATGCACAGATCCTGCCCATGACCAATTCGAGCCAACAAAACGACTCATTTCAGTAATTAAACCTTCAAAATCATCAAAGTGGTAAACGTTGTCGTCTTTATTAACCAAACCGGCAAAACGTTGTGCGATCTTAATTAAATTCTCATTTACCGCTTCAAAATCAAAAAGACTAACTTCGCTGGAACGTAATTTGTTTTCCCAGTTCAAAGTCAGAACCTTCATCGAAGGATTGATGTCTTTAGAAATGCCTTTTAAGTTACCAAGTAATTCGGCCAGACGATCTAACTCGGCGCCATTAATGTATTCTAGATTTCCACCTAAGAATAATTTTTTAACTTTCATTAGCTGAGCCTGTAGTTCAGCTGAGATAACTTTCTGTTTCACTTCACCGACGTTTTCGTCCATGAAGTTATCTTCTACGAACTGTGCAATTTCACCGGGTGAACATTTGTCTCTGATTTTACAACGAACTTTAGATTTGAAATCCTTAATCATTGTCGAGAAACAATCCCAAGATGCTTCGATCTCTTCATCTTTAGCCGTTCCTGCAAAGAACTCTCCGAACTTAGTCGTAGCGGCATCAAAGCATGAATCAGTATGGTAGCCAGGCATAGCCGCTGCTGGAGGCGATTCGCCTATTTTTAAACCGCATGATAAAATCGACAACGATAGCGCTAGCATCGTCAGAGCAGTAACTACGGTTCTGGTCCAAATCAACCTAGAAAACATAGCTAACCCCCGCGTAGACTCGATCATTTGCACGGTTTTGATTCAGAAAACCGGAAGAATCATTTTCTTCATCCACAGAAATAAGATCACCACCAACAAGAACAGCCCAGTTTTGTACGGGATAGAATTGAAACTCAGTATTTACCAAAGAACCTTTTTGATTAAAATCACGTAAGTACGAAAACTTCGTCGTAAAGTCGCGATTAAATAATTTGAATAGCTTGCCTTCAGTTTTAAACAGTAACGAATTGTAAAAATAAAAACGTTCGTCAAACAAAGTGAAGGAATCTTTTTCTGAACTTGCATTGATATCACTAATTGTGCCGCCATCAATGCGCAAATAACCTAGCTGAATTTTTAAATCGCGAATCAGGGAGTAGTCGATATTGTTTTCGACCATTACTGAATAGCCCTTCATTGGCTCTAAATTTTGAATAATCCATTCGTCCGTTGGAATTTTTGATTTTGGATTGTCTTCAATGTATGAAGAAATCACTTTAAAGTTTTGGAATGAATACCCAACGTCTAATGCCAATACTGAGTGATAGGTCACATCCGGCGAAACGGCCACTTTTACACTTTTACCAGCGGCTTGTGCATAACCTTCACGTTTTAAAAGCAAATCGTTGACTGGTTTATAACCTGCGCTCTGATTGACCCAAAACCCTTTAGATCGATCTCCTAAAGCGACGTTGTAACCAACTCCCGGTCTTGAAACCAAGTTACGGGTTTCCGGCACCGATAGATTATAAGTGATAGTTTTGATACGACCATTGAAATCATATTTGTTTGACGGTTGGCGAAACCAACGACTGTCCGCGCGAAGCTCACCGTCTTCTTCACGGATATCAACACCCATATTGGGAATAAAAATTGGCGTTGTTAAAGCGACAAACTGAAAATCAGAACGTTTGTATTCAAAGAACGCTCCCGTTAATCCTTGTTCCTCGGGTCGTAGATAATCGATCGCGTACTTAGGCTGCCAAAGACT
Source organism: Bdellovibrio sp. 28-41-41 (assembly GCA_002256935.1). Taxonomy (GTDB): domain Bacteria; phylum Bdellovibrionota; class Bdellovibrionia; order Bdellovibrionales; family Bdellovibrionaceae; genus UBA2316. The sequence goes on along the minus strand of NCGL01000007.1, from coordinate 2,155 downwards.
TGTTTTCCAATAATTATCTAAAACGCTCCACTCTATTTTTTTGCGACCGAGTGAAATTTTAAAAAAGGATTCCAAGCGATAGAATAAAAATATTTCTTGGACAGAATAGTTCGAAGCACCGTAACTGTACTTACCGGCTTGCACGTCCATTCCGTAGCCCCAGAATGTATCATAGCTTAAGCCCGTCAAACCTAATCGAGCGGAGAAATACTGCTGACGATTGAATTTATCTTCATCGGGAAGCATCGTCAGATAATCCATATTTTCAAAACGGATCACACCGAAGAAATTATTCGATGCTGGCGCTTTAGAAACAGAATCTAATTTAGTAAATTGATTTGAATACAGGGACGCATTTGCCTGAAATGTTAGACATAGTAATACGGAAACCAGCAGTAGTTTTAAGCGCCCAGGGCGGTCTAGGATCATTCTTTTTTATTCTCTCATATCAAGCAGTTGGAAGTAAAAATGGAATTTAAACTCCAGTCAATAATTGAATGAATTAGGACTAATTTTCGACTTAAATCGTAATGAGGTGTAATTTTTTCGTGGCAAAAACTTGTACAAAGGTCCACTTTTGCCCCCTTTTTACAGGAGTGCCTAATCCTTAGTCAATTACACTTTGATTGGGCCCAACTGACTCTTTATGTAGTCGACCACGAAATCAGGATCATCCAACGTCAAGTCATGACCGGCCCATGGGTGAACTACGGGAGATACTCCTAACTTGTGTCCTAAATTAAAGGTGTTTTGAGGGTGCACCAATCGGTCATTTGCGGACACTAGCAAACGTAGATTTTTATAACTTAAAAGTCGTGAATCAAAACGTGATCGCCCTGCCGCCGCGATTTGTCTGAAAAAATTCAAACGATTCATCGGGTACTTTCGCGCCATTTCTATATTGTGATCCAATAATTCCTCCTGCACATCAATACTATTGCAGGTTAATTCTAAAATCATTTTCTCGACCACAGTTTCATCTTTCAAAAATGATTTAGCAATTCGTGGGTAATTCATATAGTTCAGGCGCTTGTAAAACGGACCAGTGTCCCCTAGCGAGGTGTTCATTATAAATGCATTTTCAACTTCTTGGGGGTATGAAGATAACCAGTTCAATGCAATCATGCCGCCCAATGAAATAGCGATCAGTTGAATATTGTCCAATTGACGCGCTAGAAACCGCAAGTCCTGCGTGAAGTCTTCAATTTTCGTTGGGCTTGTATCCGTGTTTCGAAGACCATTCCCCGGAGAATCAAACAAGTGAATTTTATCATTTGGAAATGCTTTGGCTAGTTTTTCTGGAAATTTATGCCAGTGAAAACTGCCGCGAATTAAACCTCGAAGTAAAACCCAATTTCTACTTTTTTGCATACCATTTTTCCATTGCATGTCGTCTGTGAATTTCAAGCTGATCTGGCGCCAAAGGATACCAACTTTGCGGTGAATACAGAGCCCGAATAAGAAATTCAAAAAATGTATTATGGCGCCGCAGAGCCCGACGATATCGATGCGTTTTTACTGGATTGTAAGCCCCTTCTGGCGTGAAAATCTGCAGAGGATTTTTCTTCACCCACATCCAGGACCCCATCTCTAAACACATCGGTAAGAATACACTGTCTGGCTGATTTAAACTCTTTTTCCAGTCGTACAGATAATCCCAAACATCTCCGTGAGTCAGATACGCTTGCGGTTCTACTTTATAAAAATGATTGGGATAGGTCTTATTCATTAACCCAATAAACGAATCAAAGTAACCTAAGTCGGCAAATGGTTTTCTGGTTTTTGCGTAGGGAAACCAAATTTGATCTTGAAAGCCAAAACCGGAATGAAAATCAACTGTGACGGCAACTTTAGCGTGCTCGATTTCTTTTTTTACGTGGGTAACTAGCGCCGTCGTTTCAGATTCCATGTGTTCACCGCGATACCATGGTAACAAATTAGAAATGCGATGACCGCCCAACAACGAAGGAACTTTATCTTCAGCGTCGATGGGTGCATTTCGCATAATATCGATTCCATTTGGATTCGATCGGCGTTTTTTTAAAATCCCAATAGGGTTCACACACGGAATAAAAAAGACACGAATTTTTTCTAAGTTGTGGCGAATGGTATCATCCCATTGATAGAGCTGCGAAAATGAATTGAGCAGCGCGAT